>NZ_JBOFOO010000133.1:0-6044 GCF_051659485.1 Craterilacuibacter sp.
AGCAGGAATTCTTCGCCGCCCCAGCGGGTCAGGATATCGCCACGCCGCAGTTTGGCCGTCAGCAGCCTGACCATGGATTTCAGAACCTTATCGCCAGCTTCATGCCCGTAGGCATCATTGATGCGCTTGAAGTGATCCAGATCGATAAAGGCCAGCGATAGCGGGGTAGTGGTACGTACCGATTGCTCGAATTGCAGGGCCAGAATCTCCTCGCCACTGCGGCGTGAATAGCAGCCGGTCAGCGGGTCACGGATGGCTTGCCCAACCAGAGCCATCATCAGAACCAGCTGGCTGAGGCTGGCGAGTGTGGCAACGCCGGCAATCAGGATCAGCAACCAGTATTCGGCGGCGAATGTGGGCCAAGTGCCATCAACCCATTTTTCTATGCCCGCTAGGCCATAAATGGCCAGCACCGGTGTGCTGAAGGCGACACTTTCAAGCAGGGTCAGCGGGAAAATGGCAAAACCGGCCAAGAGTACAAAGGGTAAAAAAGCATAGCCGGTCGCGATGGCGGCAGCGA
This sequence comes from Craterilacuibacter sp., assembly GCF_051659485.1. Classification (NCBI taxonomy): domain Bacteria; kingdom Pseudomonadati; phylum Pseudomonadota; class Betaproteobacteria; order Neisseriales; family Neisseriaceae; genus Craterilacuibacter; species Craterilacuibacter sp. The sequence goes on from NZ_JBOFOO010000133.1 coordinate 521, forward strand.
CACCTTGCAACTGATAGCGTGCCATCAGCAGATGTGAGGCAACGTAAAATAGCGTGGGAATGGCAAATAGCATGGCCATGGCACGATAGGCCTTGAACATGCCTGACTGCGGCCGGCGATAGTAGACTAGCCCGGCAAAGGCTGCCGAGGTGAGCAAGCGTAATGCCATGAGTTGTGCCCATAAAGGGAAGGGCAGGGTCATGATATCCACCACGATCCATAGCGGTGTCAGTAATGCGAACAGAAAGGCAAACAGCCGTACCCGGTTGATGATCATCGCGGCACGGCGATGTGCCATCAGCGGCATATGCTGGTGCGGGCTAAATAGCCAGCTGCTTTGGTCTGCCATCAACTCGCCGGGCAATAAGCCGGATAAACGCAGCCACAAATAGCGGGAAATTTTATGCATTTAAAACCCAATAAGAATAATTTTCGTGAGTCAGCGGGCTTGGCCACAAACATGACATCGCGTGCATCACCGCGGTGATCAAGTTATTTAAATACAATAAAGTTCAGTTTACCATGATCTAAATGACATTGATGTTTGTGGCTGAATTTTGTGCTATGCAACAGGAGTATTGAATCGTGGAAACACGCTGGCTGGAGGATTTTCTGGTGCTGGCCGAAAGCGGCAGCTTCACCCGTTCGGCAGAACTGCGCCATCTGACCCAGTCTGCCTTTTCGCGCCGTATCAAATCGCTGGAGGGGTGGGCCGGCTCCGAATTGATAGACCGCACCTGTTATCCGACCCGCTTGACGCCGGCAGGCGAAGCTTTTCGCCATGAGGCCGCTGCGGTGCTGGGGCAGATTCGTGCTGCCCGTACCCGCCTGGCCGGTATGCGTGCCATGCCGGCCGATACGCTGGAGTTTGCCGTACCGCATACCCTGTCGTTTTCGTTTTTCCCGCACTGGCTGTCCGGTGTCGAGCAGGACTTCGGCGAGCTCTCTTGCCGGCTGCAGGCGAGCAATGTGCATGATGCGCTGCTGGCTTTTGTCGAGGGGGGCAGTGATTTATTGTTGTGTTATCACCACGTGCGCCAGCCTGTCAGTCTGGGCGATGCCCGTTATAGCGGGCTCAGTCTGGGTATCGAGCAGTTGCGCCCCTATGCTAAGGCAGGAAGTGACGGGCGGCCGAGCTTAAGTTTGCCGGGCATGGCGGATGCGCCATTGCCGTTTCTCGGTTATTCGCCCGGCGCGTACTTTCACCGCATGAGCGAATTGCTGCTGGAGCAGGCACCGCAGCCTTGCCATCTGAGCTTGCGCTATGAAACCGATATGGCCGAGGGGCTCAAGCATATGGTGCTGCAAGGGCACGGCATTGCTTTTTTGCCGGATAGTGCCGTGCAGGGGGAATTGGCGCGTGGCGAGCTGTTGCCGGCGGCCGACGAGCACTGGCGCATCGGCATGGAAGTCAGGCTGTATCGCGATATCCGCCGGCGCAAGCCGGCACTGGATGCCTTATGGCATTACCTGTGCGGGCGCTACGCCAGCGTGTAAACAGCGGGAGGCCGTGCGCCTCCCGCTGTTTACAGCTGAAAATCAGAAGTGGTAGCTGGCACCAGCCTGCAGCGCCATGGCGTTGACGTCGCCCATATTATTGCCATTCTTGTCTTCCAGCGTCACCTTGCCGTAGTGCGTCAGCTCGGCAAACAAACGCCAGTCGCTGCTCAGCGTACCTTCTACGCCAATGCCGACAACCGGCTGATAGTCGGTTGTCGTGTAGCTGCCGAAACCATAATCACCGCGCGCGCGCAACTGCCCGGCACCGAGGCGGCCATAGACGCCGATCTGTTGATTGATAGGCAGGTGCCCCAGTGCACTGAACGATACCGAACGGATGCTGGTGCTAACCGTACCCTGAGCATCCTTGCCTTTGCTGTCTCCCAGATCGGCAAACGCCAGTTCGACCGACAGTTGCGGCATGAAATAGTAACCGGCATTCAGCACATAGCCGGCACGGGTGTCTTCCTTGCTGTTGTAACCGGCGTAATCGACGTTGTGATTCGCAATCGCACCGGCAAAACCGATGTACTCATCCGCCAGTTGCGGTGCAGCACTGGCTGCGCCTGCGATCAGGGCGAGCGATAAAAGCAGGGTATTCGGCTTCATGATGGCTGTTTTCATAAATTAAAAAGCCATGTTATTCAAATGGCGTTATTGGTGCAATGCAATCCATGGCTAAGATGCCATTTGTGGTAGATCGTGTCGCAGCTTGTTATGCAAATTCTGCATGATGCTATCCGATTTTCGAATTGGCCAGTCATCGCGGCAGGGAATAGAGTCTCAGGCATTCCCGCCGCAGGCGACCCATTAAGGATGAGACTTAGCATGACTACCCGCATCGAACATGACCTGATCGGCAACCGTGATATTCCTGCCCATGCTTACTGGGGGGTTCATACCCTGCGCGCGGTAGAGAACTTTCCGATTACCGGTGTGCCGATTTCGCATTACAGCGGACTGATCCAGTCGCTGGCGCTGATCAAGCAAGCTGCCGCCTTGGCTAACCATGAAATCGGCCTGCTGGATGATGGCAAGGCGCATGCCATTGTGGCTGCTTGCGAGGAAGTCCGTGCCGGCAAACTGCATCAGGAGTTTGTCGTCGATGCGATTCAGGGCGGGGCCGGCACCTCGACCAATATGAATGCCAATGAGGTGATCGCCAACCGTGCGCTGGAACTGATGGGGCATGCCAAGGGCGAGTACCAATATCTGAATCCGAATGAACACGTCAATCTATGCCAGAGTACCAACGATGTGTATCCGACCTCCTTGCGTCTGGCGACGTATATGGGCTTGCAACAACTGATTGCGGCACTGGAACGCCTTAAGCTGCACTTTGCCGCCAAGGCGGAAGAGTTCGCCGATGTGTTGAAAATGGGGCGCACGCAGTTGCAGGATGCGGTGCCGATGACGCTGGGGCAAGAGTTCCAGACCTATGCGGTGATGCTGGGTGAAGACCAGCAGCGTCTGGCCGAAGCGTCGTTGCTGATGCTGGAAATCAATATGGGTGCTACCGCGATCGGCACCGGCATCTGTGCCCACCCCGATTACGCCCCGCTGGTGCGCAAGCATCTGGCGGCACTCTCCGGGTTTGCGCTGGTCACCGCGCCCAATCTGATCGAAGCCACGCAGGACTGTGGTGCTTTCGTGCAGGTGTCCGGCGTGCTCAAGCGCGTTGCCGTCAAACTGTCGAAAATCTGCAACGATTTGCGCCTGCTATCGTCCGGCCCGCGCGCAGGTTTTGGCGATATCAATCTGCCGGCGCGTCAGGCCGGTTCGTCCATCATGCCGGGCAAGGTCAATCCGGTGATTCCTGAAGTCGTCAATCAGGTGGCGTTTGAAGTGATAGGCAATGATGTGACAGTGACCATGGCCGCCGAGGGCGGACAGTTGCAGCTCAATGCCTTCGAGCCGGTGATTGCCTACAGCCTGTTCCGCAGCGTGTCGCACCTGATTGCCGCCTGCGACACCCTGGGGGAAAACTGCGTCAAGGACATCACCGCCAACCGCGATTTCCTCAAGCATCAGGTCGAAAACTCCATCGGTCTGGTGACGGCCTTGTTCCCCATCATCGGTTATGCCGCCGCGACCGAGGTCGCCGGCGAAGCCTTTCATACCGGCGGCAGCGTGTCCGCTATCGTGCTGGCACGCGGGCTGATGACGCGCGAGCAGCTGGATGATGTATTGCAGCCGGCAGAGCTGACCCGACCACGCTGGGTCAGCCTCTGATTTTGTATTTGTAATAATTGGGTGTTATAACCTCTATTGTGCGCTGCACCATGGAGGTTTCATCATGTCCGATCCCCTTATCGCCCTGCGTTTGCAGCCGGCTGCATTACGTCTCTCTCTCGGCGCCTTGCGCCTGTATCAGGTGTTCTGGCGCTCGCAATCCCTGTTTACTGCCCGTACGCTGGCCGGATCTGCGCCTTTGGCTGACAAATCACAGCGTCTGGCCCGGCGCCAGTGTGCCGATCTGCTGTTTGTCTGGCACGATGGCACCGAACTGCATAGCCAGTTTGCCAAACAGGCGGTGACTGCATGGGCGCATGAGGATGCAGTCTGGGGCGGCGAAATGCAGCAGACGCTGGAACGGCTGTGTACCCGCTGGCAGGGCGCGATGGTGGAGTCCATGCGAGTACAGCACAGAAACGAAACCATGCGCCTGCACGGCAAGCCATAAAAAAGGCGACGGAGTTCCGTCGCCTTTTTTGGGCCCGACCGGCTAAGAGCCGGTCAGTCAGCCTTGTTTACCACTCGATATTCCACAGATCGGCCAGCTCGTCGGCATCAAGCGACTCGACTTCGGCGCGCGCCGACAGCCAGGCCACCAGTGCGGTACGGACTTCGGCGCTGACGCTGCCACGGCCGACCGGGAACACAATCCCTTCAAACTGCAGGCTTTCGGCATCGGAGAAGTGGCCGCCAAAGCTGACCCCTTGCGCGTCAACCGCTTCCAGCCATTCGTCCAGCAGCACATCCTGTGCCGCCAGATCGGTGTCTTTTTTCAGGGTAACGATCAGCGAAAAGCCCAGTTCGGTGAACTCGCCGACGCGCAGTTTCTTGCGCTGGCGTGGCTTCAGGCGCTTGAGGCGGGAATTGGAATTCGGGTTATGCAGCATGATGCCTCCTTATAAAGGCGAGATGATGCGGCGAGCCGGACGATTCGGCAAGTAAAATACAGCCCGGCTGATACCGGGCTGATCTCCTTATGCTTTAACGTACGGGGTAACTGTAGCGGGTCACTACGCCAGAAGGCGTCTTGGTTTCAACCTGAATGTTTTCATTGCCAAGTTTGTTGCAGTCAGCAGTAGAAACATCGACCGAGTAGGGGCTGGCGTAGAGTTGCGACGGTACGGTAAAGCTCCCGTTTCTAATGCTTGTATTGGTGGATGCACTGAAAGTGATGGTAGTACCCGCCGGCATCGGGTTGCCGTTGATGTCCTGCGGCCGTATGGTCAGCGTGCCGGTGTCTGGAATAGCCGTTGTTGCCGCAGGGTTTGCAGGGCTGCTACTGCAAAGATTGGGTATGTTCAGCTGGGTATTCGGCTTTTCTGGATGCCAGGTTCTGCCGGACCAGACCACTACGACCGAGTCGCGCACCGTGGTGGAGGCGTTGCAAGTGGCGGCCTTGTTCAGCGCACCGTTGAAGCAGCCGTCGCCGGCGCTGGGTGTTGCTCCGGCATCGAACGCGAAAGGTTCCTCGCCGGTCGCCGCACCATCCACCGTCGTCAGCGCGTGATCGAAGCTGCCGTTCTGGTTCATGTCGATATACGCCTGCTTCAGGTCGCCGAACTTTTCGCCGGCATCGAACGAGCCGTTGCCGTTGGTGTCGGCGAAGCTCTCCTCGCCGATCATGTAGGCGACGATGGTTTGTCGGCCAGCCAGTTTCAGGGGCTCGTCTTTGACCAGCTTTTCCCGTTTGCCGCTGCTGGAGAAGTTGACGCTGCAGGTGCCATCCTTGGTGATGCAGCCGCCGTCGACGCGTCCGATCCCGGCTTCTGTCTTGAAGGCAATTGCAGTG
>NZ_JBOFOO010000134.1:0-1646 GCF_051659485.1 Craterilacuibacter sp.
GGCTATCAATAATTTCTTGCAAGTGCAGCAGCAGGCCACGCTTTGCCGCTTTCCCATTGAACGTTATCTCTCTGCCGAGCAGTAACAAATAGGCTTGCCTGATTGTGTGCACATAAGCAGACACGCCACCAAATCAAAAAGGCAGCCCCCTTCGGAAGGGGGAACTGCCTTGAATAAGCTCGGCTATCCGTCGCGCGCTTAGTACTTGCCGTTGACCATGCCTGCAACTTATACGCTAGCGAATACCCGTACCGGTTGACTTAACCACAGGCACCGACGTGGCCGCAGGCGGTGCAGAATTCGCAGCCGTCCTTCTTGATCAGCGCGTGGTTGCCGCATTCCGGGCAGGCCTTACCGGCCAGCTGCTTCATTTTGACACCGGTTTCAGGCACAAACAGATCGCTCTGCTCCGGCACCATCACGCCCATTTCTTCGATCGGCACGCCTTCTTCGGTCAGGATGCCGAGCATGGCGAAGCGGTGAATCAGCAGGCGCGCCACATAGGCAATGGTCGATGGCCAGCTTTGCGACTTGTCCAACCCCGGAATGCGGGCAAAGAAGTCGCCCTGCGCTTCGGCATAAGTCATCAGCTTCCTGAGCTTCATGCCTATCCAGGCCGGATCGATCACGCGCATGTCGAGGCTGAGCATCTTGCACAGGCCGTCGAATTCGCTTGGGTAGTTACCGGCCAGCCACATCGAGTACGGGCGGCGCTGGCCGTTAGGCAGCACCAGCTCTTTGACGAACAGAACGAAGTCGTCACTGGTTTGCGGGTTGGAGATATCCACCGACCAGCTCATGGTGCCGTCGGTACCGGACTTGGGTTCCTTGCGCGAGAACAGTGCATCCATCACCGGCGTAGACTCGCCTGCCTCGGCTTCCAGCGCGCCCAGTTGCGACACGCGGTACTGCACCACCTGCCCCAGCGCCGATGACGCAGAGGTGGCATAAATCATCTTTTCACCCAGCTCGAAAGCGTAACGCTTGTCGCCACTGCTGCGTGCCAGCACATCCAGTTTGGCTGCCAGCCAGGCGCGATCGCGGCAACGCATATCCATAGACAGCGTCTTGGCTATCGCCGACAGGCCGCGCTGTTCTTCGGTGGCGTTCACCCAGCACTCGAACGGGCTGCTGCGGCCATTTTCGACATGCCCCACCACCACAGCAAAATCGCCGGCCGTGCCTTCGACCATATAGGTCCACGACGGATTGCCCTCTTTCATTTTCGGGCGGTTCGGCCACTTGAGCGAGGCCAGCGCCGGGCTAGGCGCGGTGTTCAGTGTGATGCGGCGATCCGGATCGCCATCCTGGCTCGCCGACAGGTCTTGCGGCGTTTCCTTGGTTGGCTCGACCGACAACACCGAGCCGATTACGCTGTTCGGGCGATAGGTGGTGATGCCCTTGAGGCCGGCTTTCCATGCCTCGAGATACAGGCTCTCGAAGTCGGCAAACGGGTAATCGACCGGCACGTTGACGGTCTTGGAGATGGCGGTGTCGATAAACGGCGCGACCGCAGCCACCATCAGCATATGATCCAGCGCACCCATACTCATCGCCGAGACGAAATAATCCGGCAAGTTGTCGGTGTCGCCACCCAGCATGCGGTACACGCGGTAGGCGTGGTCTTCGACGACATAGTCCTGGGT
>NZ_JBOFOO010000135.1:0-11980 GCF_051659485.1 Craterilacuibacter sp.
GTGGCGGCAAGATCAAGTCCGATATCGGCACCATCGGCAGCTATGACGGCGACTATAGCTCGCTGTCGGCACTGGCCAACTACCGCCAGGGGGCCTTGTGGCTGGATGGCGACGTTTTCCTGGGTAATACCGATATCGACACCCGCCGCGATGTCAAACTGGGCCCGGTCTACCACGAAACCCAAACCGGCTCGACCCGCGCCATCCAGATGGGCTTTGCGCTGGAAGGGGGTTACCGCATGGCGCTGGGCGCACTGAATACCGGCCCGCAACTCGGTCTGCGCTATGAGCACATCAAGGTCGGCACCCTGATCGAGGACAATCTCAACTTCACCGCCATGCGCTTTGGCGAGCAGAAGATCAAGTCGCTGGTCGGCTCGCTAGGCTGGGGCATAGAAGCGCCACTGGGTCGGGCAACGCCCTACGCCAGCATCAGCTACCAGCACGAGTTCAAGGGGGAGGCGCGCGATATCAGTGCCGGGCTACTCACCACCTCGGGCAACTTCGTCACCCGGAGTCTGGCGCTGCCGGAAAACTGGACCGACCTGTCCGCCGGTGTCAGTGTGGCGCTGGCTAAAAATATTACCGGCTTTGTCCAGCTCAATGGCACTGCCGGGCGTGATGACGGCAATGCATGGGGCGGGAATCTGGGCTTGAATATGAATTTCTAAGCCCACAAAAGCAGCACGCAAAAACGGCCGGCAGACACAAGTCTGCCGGCCGTTTTGTCTGGCTGGCGCTTAGCGCTGAAACGGATAGACCGCACCCAGAGCCAAAATCCCCGACAATTCATCCAGTGCCGTACGGCACTCCGTAAGCAAAGCCGGGTCGGCCAGATCGGCAACGACGAGGCGATCGCGATAGTGGCGTGCCACCCAGTCGTTGAGTGTGGCAAACAGGCTATCGTTCATCCACACCTTGGGATTCACCGCCGCCGCTTCGGTCGCGGTCAGCGCCACGCGCAGGCGCAAACAGGCCGGGCCGCCGCCGTTTTGCATCGACTGCTTGAGATCGAAGACTTTAAGCTCGGCAATCACGCCATCCGCTGCCAGCAGTTTTTCCAAGTAAGCCCATACCCGTGACGTATTCTGGCATTCCTGCGGTACCACCAGCAGCATGCGCCCGTCGCGGCGGGTCAGCAGCTGGCTGTTAAAGAGATAGGATTTGACTGCCTCGCCGACACTGACTTCGGCATCGGGCACTTCGATAGACTGGAAGCGTCCGCCGGACGCGGCAAGCTTGGCCGCGATCTCGGCCAGCACCACGTCCTGATCGAGGAAGGCTTTTTCGTGATGGAACAACACCTCGCCGTTACCGACGGCAATCACGTCATTATGAAAAACGCCGGCATCGATGGTGTCGGGGTGTTGCTGGGCATAGACCACGCCGGCATCGTTCAGGCCGTGCAGGCGCGCTACCGCCTGGCTGGCTTCCAGCGTCTGGCGCGCAGGGAAGCGGGCAGGCTTGGGGGCGCCCGCATCAAATGCCGCCTGACCGTAGACAAAAAACTCGACCCCGGGCCCGCCGTAGTCCTTGCAGAAACGGGTATGGTTGGCCGCGCCTTCATCGCCGAAATGCATCTGCGCAGGCAAGGCCGGATGATGGGCAAAATACTGTTCGTCGCTAAACATCGCCTGCAAAATGCGCCCGGTGACCGGATGCTCGATGGCGCGATGAAACTTGTTGTTGAGGTTGGCGGGGGTGAAATGCACACGCCCGTCACCGGTGTCGCCCGACGGGCTGACGGTGGCGGCATTAGCCGTCCACATCGGCGAGGCGGAACTCACGGCCGCCAGAATGGCCGGCGCTTCGCGGCCGGCACGGGTGATCACTTCGGCATCGCTGCCGGCAAAACCCAGCCGGCGCAAGCTGGCCACATCCGGGCGCTCGTGCGGGGCGAGTACCCCCTGCCTGAAGCCGGCGTCGGCGAGTGCCTTCATCTTGGCCAGCCCCTGCAGGGCGGCCAGACGCGGGTTGGAGATGGCGCTGCCATTGGAGGTGGAGGCCACATTGCCGTGCGACAGGCCGGCATAGTTATGGGTCGGCCCGACCAGGCCGTCGAAATTGGCTTCAAATGCTTGCATGGATGACTTTCCTTAAACGCAATCGCGTCAGCGCGGGTTCAGTGCCAGCGCCCGCACGCTATCGTGCGGCGCCAGTTGTAATTGTTCCAGAGTATGCGCGTCCAGTTGCAGCACGCCATCTTGCAGGCGTGCAGGCGCAATCAGCGCGACAAAATCCGCCAGACGCCGGTTGGATAGCAAAAATAGCTCGCCGTCTGGCACACAGCCGGTCGCTACCGGATACACGCAGCTTTGACTGACCGTATGCAGGCTGCGGGTCGGCCCCACCAGTATCGGGCCGCCATCAAACAGATCGATATAACCGGTATGCTGCATGCCCTCGGCCTTGAGCAGCCGCACCGCCCCCAGCGAAGAAGGGTGGGTCTGGCCGATCACCGCCCGGGCAGACGCCGGCAAAAAATCGGTAAACAGGGTTTGCTGCGGCATCAGCTGGGCGATGGCGGAACTGGCACCGGTCCCGCGCAGATAATCGGCGCGGGCGAAGTCGACATGGAAAAAATGCCGTCCCAGTGCATTCCAGAAGGGCGAGCTGCCGTTCTCGTCGTTGACGCCGCGAATCTCCGCCGTCAGCAAAGGAGCAAAACGCTCGGGCCGGTCGGCAATAAACATCAGCCGCGAGCGAGACAGCAACACGCCGTGCCCGCCCGAGCGCCATGCCGGCGCCAGAAACAGGGTGCACAAGGCACTGGCACCGGTCAGGTCGTTCCCCAGCGTCAGCGTAGGCAGGGTGCGGAAAATGCCGGCCTGGTGCGAAGCGCGCACCGTAATACCTTGCCGGTAGCTGTAGCAGGGCTCGCTCAGGCCGATTGCGCCTTCCAGCCCGGCAACGCCGATCACGGCATTATTGTCTTCCAGCACAAACAGCCAGCTGGCCTCTGCCGCCGATGTGCCGGCCCGTAGCGAAGCCTCAATCCGGCGCGCCAAGACTTCTTCATGCTGCGGCAAGGTGGTCAGGCCGACACCACACTGGGCTGCCAGTGCCACCAGCGCCGGCAAATCGTCCCGCCTGATACTGCGAATCCGCATCAGAAGCCCCCTTCCGCTGCATGCTGCAAAGGCACCATACGTACGCTATCCCCATCTAGCACGCCCAGCGCCTGCGCGGCAGATGCCGCCAGCCACAGGGTATCGCCCTCGATCCTAGCCATGGCCAGCACCGCCCTGAAACCGGTCAGCGAGGTATTGGCAATCAGGCTGGCCTCGCCTTCGGCCATCTGCGCCCCGGCAATGCGCAGCGTAAACAGACGGCTGGCAGCAATGCTGTACAAGGCGTTAATGCGGCCAAGCAGGATGGGGCCGCCATCGAAGATATCGATATAGTTTTCGCTCTCGAAGCCCTCGCGCGACAGAATATCGTAGGGCAGGTCCGAATCCGCCCCCACCTCGCCCATCACCGATTGCGCGGCCTCGGACAGCAAGGGCACGTAAACAGGCTGTTGCGGCATCAGCCCGGCCAGAAACTTGCGCCCGCGCACCCCGCACAGATGCTCGGCCTCGTGATAATCCAGCCCGAAATACACCCGCCCGACCGAGTCCCAGAACGGCGAGCCCTCATCCCCGCAACTCACGCCCAGCATGGCCGACACCAGCGTGTCGGCGAAACGGGCGGGGGCATTGGCAATGAACAGCAGGCGTGCGCGCGACAAGAGCTCGGCTTCGGCGGATGCCGCCAGCTCGGGGCGCAGATAGAACGAGGTCAGCAGCGAGTGTTCGCTCAGGTCATGGCATAGCGACAGCACATGGATATGGTTGACGATGCCCAGCTCGCTCGCGGCATGCACCCGCGTCTCGTTGCGAAAACTGTAAAAAGGCTCTTTGAAACCGGCAGCGGCATCCACACCGCACACGCCGGCCAAGCGGCCGCTGGCGCAGTCTTCCAGCACGAAGAAATAGCGCTCCTCGCCACGAAAAGCGACATCCGCCGCCAGCGAGTATTCGCTGGCGAGAATGCGCGCGAGCAAGGTCTCGCGGTTAGCCGGCAAAGAGGTGACACCGACAGGACTGGCGGCAGCCAGCTCTTCGATCGCCGGCAAGTCGCGTACCGCAGCGGGGCGTAGCACAAACATGGTGAACCTCATAAAACCGGCACGGCCGCCGGGTGAATAGCCACGATTCTAAATGAAGGCGCCGGCAAAAAATGTTGCCATGGCGACAGCTTGTTTCAGCTGCTGCGCTGCGCGCTGCGGCGCTCGTCGCGCGGGCTGTGGCCGAAGTGGTTGCGAAAGGCACTGGAAAAATGCGGGCCGGACGAAAAACCGCACGACAGCCCGATCTGGATAATGGACTTGCCGCTTTGCCTGAGTTGCTGGCGCGAACGCTCCAGCCTCAGCTCCAGATAATATTGCGACGGCACCCGGTCGAGATACTGGCGGAACAGGCGCTCGAGCTGGCGGCGCGAAATGCAGACCAGCGCGGCAATTTCATCGGTCGTCAGCGGCTCTTCCAGATTGGCTTCCATCAGTTGCACCGCGCTCACCAGTTTGGGGTCGGCAGCACCAATGCTGGCCAGCAGCGGCATGCGCTGGCGCTCGTCCCCACGGCGCTGACGCTCCAGCAACAGGGTTTCCGCCATCGCACCGGTCGCCGGCGCTTCGGGCAGGCGCGCAATCAGGTGCAACAGGCAATCGGCCAGCGCCACGCCGCCGGCACAACTGGCCCGCCCGCCTTCCAGCGCATACAGCTGGCCTAACACCGGCAAGGCCGGATAGCGTTCGGCAAAACATTCGGCCAGCGACCAGTGCACACACACCCGTTGTCCGGCATACAGCCCGGCGGCCGCCAGCCAGAACACGCCGGCATTCACGCCGCACAGGATGCCGCCTTGCCGGGCACAGGCCGTCAGGGCCGCCAGCAAGGAAGGCGCAGGGCCGGCCGGCACTTCGCTGGCCAGCACCAATAGCAGGGCAGACGGCGCCAGATCCGGCCCCAGCGTCCCATCGACAGCCCAGAGCCGCCCCGATGCCGCAGGCACCGGCTTGCCATCGGCCGATACCCAATGCAGGGTAAAACGCGCCCTTCTGGCATTAAAACCGGTGATGCAATCGGCGATAATGCCGGCCTCGGTTTCGCTAAAGCCGGGTAGCAGCAGCACCCGTAGATGCAGGCCCGTCGTCAAGTCCGTCATTGCCGCCTTAGCGTGTACTGCTCAGGAACTGGCGCAGGCGGTCGCTTTGCGGATTAGCCAGAATCTGCTTCGGGCAGCCTTCTTCCTCGACCCGGCCCTGATGCAGAAACATCACATGGTTGGCGACATCGCGGGCAAAACCCATTTCATGCGTCACCACCACCATGGTGCGCCCCTCCTCCGCCAGTGTGCGCATCACCTTGAGCACTTCACCGACCAGCTCCGGGTCCAGCGCCGAGGTGGGCTCGTCAAACAGCATCACCTCGGGCTCGACCGCCAGCGCCCGGGCAATCGCCACCCGCTGTTGCTGCCCGCCCGACATATGGGCCGGATATTTATCCTCGACCCCGGACAGGCCGACCTTGGAAAGATAGCCGCGCGCGCGTTCGATGGCTTCGGCCTTGGGCACACCCAGCACATGCACCGGTGCTTCGATGATGTTTTCCAGCACCGTCATATGCGCCCACAGATTGAAATGCTGGAACACCATGGCCAGACGCGAGCGTATGCGCTGTAGCTGCGCATCCTGCGCCGCCTTGAGCATGCCGTCCTTGGCGGTCACCAGTTCCAGCTCTTCACCGGCGACGATGATGCGCCCCTTGTGCGGACGCTCCAGCATATTGATGCAACGCAAGAAGGTGCTTTTGCCCGAGCCGCTGGAACCGATGATGCTGATCACATCGCCGGCGTGCGCGGTCAGCGACAAGCCCTTGAGCACCTCATGCGTGCCATAGCTCTTGTGCAGGTCTTCCACCTGCAGCTTGAGCGCGCCGCGATGTGGCGATGCCTGCGGCAAGACGGACGGGGCAGTAGCAGACTGCGGGTGAACAGGATGGATTTGCGTCTCTATCATGCCGTGCTCCTCACGAGTGGCGATTTTTCTTCAGTCATAAATAGATCGGGCAGCGGCTATGCACTGAGCAAACAGCCATGGCGAAAGGCCACGCCGCCGGCAATCTTGCCAAGGTGGCGGCCGGCAACCGCATAACGGTGGCTGGCCCGCGCATACAGCACGCCGCTGACCGTACTGCGCAGCAAAGTCACTTCTCCGCTTTGCGGGTCTAGCAGTTCGCATACCACCTGCCCGGCCGCTATCGTCTCGCCAACTTCGGCGCGATAGATCACAACCCCCGCTCGCACAGCGATCAGCGGCTCGGAGCCGGCCAGCGGTGTCGCAAGACAGCGCAAAGGCGGCAAGACAGGCATCTCGCCCGCGACCACGCCACGATACACCAGAAAATCAAAAATGCGGTCTGCATCCACCGTTGCCAGTGCGTGACTGACCGCTGCTTCACTACGCAGCTCGACCGTGACGGCAAGACAGGCCAGCGGCAAGGGAAAGCGCCCCGCGCCCTGCTCGGCCAGTTGCCACCAGATCTGGCTCATCGCCTCGTCGAAAGACTGGCCACCACTACCCTTGGCGTGCAGCACCGCTTCGGCACCCAAGAGGCGCGTCAAAGGCTCGAGCTGCTCCAGATACGGCGTTTCGGTATAGAGATGCAGCACTGCCTCGAAATCGGCGTGCAGATCGAGGACCACATCGGCGTCAAAAGCGAGCGACACCAGCGCATGCCTTAAGCCCTCCAGCTCGGTATGCGGCGTTTGCTGCGCCAGATAGGCCGCCATGGCCGCACGGACCCGCAGTTTGTTCTGTTCGCCATCGGCCCCCATCTCGCCAGCCAGACGCTCGCCCAGCGCGGCATAAAAATCGGGATAGCCGCGATTGAAGTTTTCACCGCTGGCAAAATCAAAGCGCCCTTGCGCGTCGTGCATCAGGGTTTGCGCCAGCCCGATCGGGTTGGCGACCGGCACCAGTACCACTTCACCCTGTATGCGCCCTGCCGCCTCGGCCGCTATCAGCCGGGTTCGCAGATGATGGCAGACCAGCAGGCCGGGGATTTCGTCTGCATGCAGGCCGGCCTGGATATACACCTTCGGCCCCTGGCCTGGCGTGCCGAAATGCAGGCTCTGTATCGTGCGCTGGGAGCCCAGACTCTGGGCAGGCAATACGTGATGTCGAGTATGCATGACGAACCTCAATGACTGCGCGGCGCAAGATAAGCCAGATAGTGCCCTTCTGCCCGGCGAAACAGGCTGACCAGTCCCCAGGTCAGCAGCAGATAAATCAGTGCCGCCGCCAGGAAAGGCTCGAACGGGATGTAATAGGTCGAGTACAGACGGTCGGCAGCACCGGTGATATCGAGCAGGGTCACGGTACTGGCCAGGCTGGTGGCATGCAGCATCATCACCACCTCGTTGCTATAGGCCGGCAGGCTGCGGCGCAGCGCCGACGGCAACAGGATACGGCGATACAGGGTGGCACGGCTCATGCCCACGCTACGGGCGGCCTCGACTTCGCCATGACTGGTGGCGCGAATGGCACCCGCCAGCATTTCGGTGGTGTAGGCGCAGGTATTGACCGCCAGCGCCAGCATGGCGCAGAAGCTGGCTTCCGATAGCAAGGGCCACAGCATGCTGTCGCGTACCAGTGCGAACTGCGACAGACCGTAATAAATCAGATACAGCTGCAACAGCATCGGCGTGCCGCGTATCACATAGGTGTACACCCACACCGGGCCATACAGCAGCGGGCTTTTCGAGACCCGCAGCACCGCCAGCGGAATGGATAGCGCCAGACCACAGACCAGAGAAACCAGCAGCAGCTTGATGGTGGTCACAAAGCCTTCGGCATAGAGGCCGAGGTTATCCGGCTCCAGCAGCAAATTGAAATCCAGCATCACAGTTCCCCCATGCGCACGCCTGCCGAGTAACGCTTTTCCGCCCATCTCAGCAACAGCAGGGATACAGAAGTAATGGCCAGATAAACAGCGCCGACCACCAGTAAATAGGTAAACGGTTCGCGGGTGGCGGCACCGGCTTCGCGGGCGCGGAACATCATGTCCTGCAGGCCGATAATCGACACCAGCGCGGTCGCCTTGGTCAGTACCAGCCAGTTATTGGTGTAGCCGGGAATAGCCAGACGGATCATCTGCGGCAGGATAATGCGAAAAAACACATGCAAGCGTCCCATGCCGTAAGCACTGCCCGCCTCCCACTGCCCCTTGGGTACCGCCATCAATGCCCCGCGAAAGGTTTCGGACAGATAGGCGCCGTAGATAAAGCCCAGCGTCAGCACGCCGGCAATAAACTGGTTGAAATCAATCGCAGCCAAGCCCAGCGTTTCGAGCACCGCATTGGCCGCAGTCTGGCCGCCGTAGAACACCAGCAGCATCAGCACCAGATCAGGCACACCGCGCACCATGGTGGAGTACGCCACCGCAAGCCGGTTGAGCGCAAGGCTGGGGGCCAGACGGCAAGCGGCTCCGATCAGGCCCAGCAGCGTGGCCACCGCCAAGGACGCCAGCGCGATTTGCAGCGTGGTCTGCGCACCGGCGATGATATAGCCCGTATAGCCTTCAAACATTGGCCATCCTCCTCAAAGTCATCCGGCCGGCAGCCCCCTGACTGCGGGCCGCCGGCGCGTCGTCAGTGCTTAGGCGCCGTAAGCGTCGAAGGCAAAGTACTTGTCGTTGATTTTCTTGTAAGTCCCGTTGGCGCGAATGGCCTTGATCGCACCGTTAAAACCGTCGCGCAGCGCGGTGTCACCCTTGCGCAGTGCGATGCCGGCCCCCTGACCGAAGATCGCCGGATCCGCCAATACCGGGCCGACAAAGGCAAAGTCCTTGCCTTGCGGTTTTTTCAGGAAGCCGGCCGAGCCTTCCACACTGTCGGCAACGGTGCCGTCCAGACGACCGGCATTCATGTCCAGATACACCTGCTGGGTGTTGTCGTAAGGCACGACCACCGCACCGGCGGGTGCGTAGTATTTATGTGCGTATTTTTCCTGGATCGAAGCCTTGAGTACGCCTATCTTCTTGCCCTTGAGGCTGGCTGCAGCACCATTACCCGAACCGGCCTTGGCGATCAGGCGCGACGGGGTGTGGTAGTACTTGTCGGTAAAATCGACCGCCTTCTTGCGCTCGTCGGTAATCGACATCGACGAGATGATTGCATCGTACTTCTTGGCATTCAGCGCCGGGATGATGCCCTTCCAGTCCTGCTCGACAAACACGCACTTGACCTTCATCTGGGCGCACAGTGCGTTGGCCATGTCGATATCAAAGCCGATCAGCTTGCCATCGGCACTCTTGGAAGCGAACGGCTCGTAAGCGGCTTCGACACCGATACGCACGGTTTTCGGCATTTCGGCCTGGGCATAGCCGGCAACAGACAGCGCGGCAACAAAAGATAGGGCAAGCTTCTTCATCTGTGTTTCTCCTGAAAGGTCATCGGGCCGTTCTTGTCGGTGACGGCTTGTCCCGCGACTGCGGAACGTGGCCAGATTAAAGCATCGCAGCGGCCTGCCACTGTTACAGCGAAGCGACGACTTGTTACATCAATATTAATTTGCCATAGAAATTGATCCGTCTGCGGGCAAGCAAGAAAAAAGGCAGCCCGCAGGCTGCCTTGTTGGCGCGGACTACGGCTTACGCCAGCGCGTGCGCCACGTAAGACTTGACCGCCGCTGCATCGGCACCGAATTCGACCACGCGCTGCGGCAGATCCTCGATACCCTCAAAACCGGCCGGGCGCGGTGGTTCGCGGTTCAGTGCTTCGCGTATCGTTTCGGCAAACTTGGCCGGCAGCGCCGTTTCCAGGCAGACCACGGTTTCACCGGCCAGGCGCAGCGCGCGTGCGACCTTGACCCCGTCGGCGGTGTGGGTGTCGATCACCACGCCGTCTTCGCTATCCAGCTGACGGATGGTGGCCAGACGGTCGGCGTGCTTACTGGCGCCGGAAACAAAACCGAAATCCGTACGCACCGCATCCAGACGCGCCGACAGGTCGAAACCGCGGCCGGCATCGACCTCGCGCCATAGCGCGGCCAAGGCAGCGCCGTCGCGGCCGACCAGATCGAACACGAAACGCTCGAAGTTGGATGCCTTGGAAATATCCATCGACGGGCTGGAGGTAACGAAGGTCTCGCCGGTCGTACGCGGACGGTAGACACCGGTATTGAAGAATTCGTCGAGCACATCGTTTTCGTTGGTGGCGACGATCAGGCGCGCCACCGGCAAGCCCATCTGGCGTGCGATATGGCCGGCGCACACATTGCCGAAGTTGCCCGATGGCACGCAGAAGCTGACCTCTTCGTCGTTGCTCGCGGTGGCATTAAAGTAGCCGGCGAAGTAATACACCACCTGCGCCACCACCCGCGCCCAGTTGATCGAGTTGACCGTGCCTATCTTGTACGCTGCCTTGAAGGCGTGATCGTTCTGCACCGCCTTCACGATGTCCTGACAGTCGTCGAACATGCCGTCGATGGCGATATTGTGGATATTGGCATCCATCAGGCTGAACATCTGTGCGCGCTGGAAGGCGCTCATCTTGCCCTTGGGCGAGAGCATGAACACATTGACGCCGGCCTTGCCGCGCAGTGCATATTCCGCCGCCGAGCCGGTGTCGCCCGAGGTCGCGCCCAGAATATTGAGCGTCTCGCCACGCTGGGCCAGCACATACTCGAACAGGTTGCCTAAGAACTGCATGGCCATGTCCTTGAACGCCAGCGTCGGGCCGTTGGACAACTCGAGAATTTTCAGGCCGTCATGCAGCGTCTTTACCGGCGTGATCGCCTCAGTGCCGAACACCTCGCGGGTGTAGGTGCGATCCAGCATGGCTTTCAGGTCAGCCGGCGGAATGTCGGTGGCGAACAGGCTGAGGATTTCGAATGCCAGATCCGCGTAGCTGAGGCCGCGCCAGGCATCCAGCGTCGCGCGGTCGATCTGCGGATAACTTTCCGGCAGGGCAAGGCCGCCATCGGGCGCCAAGCCCATCAGGATGGTGTCGGAAAATTCAAGCGGCGCCATCTGGCCGCGGGTGCTGATGTACTTCATGGTTTCTCTTTTATTGTCTATTGCAGATGCCGGCCCAGATACAGCAGGCTGCGGCGTACACCATCAAGCTCGGCTACATCGGGCAGCTCGCCCCAGCGCGCATAGCCGTGTTTGGCAAACAGCGCGACCGAGGGCGCGTTGTGCGCGAATACCCGCCCCACCAGGGTGCGGATGCCGAGGGCGGGCACAGCCTCCTCGGCAAAACGCAGCAGGCGGCCACCCAGACCCTGGCCACGGGCGGCCGGGTCTAGGTAGAGGCTGATCTCGGCGGTGGCATCGTAGGCGGCGCGGCTATGAAACGCCGACAAGCTCATCCAGCCGATGACGGTGCCGCCCTGCTCCACCACCCAGATCGGGTGCTGCGCCGGCGTATGCTCGGCAAACCACGCCTCGCGCTCGGCCACGCTGACGGGCACAAGATCCGCCGTCACGCTACGCGAGGCCACCGTCGAGTTGTAGATCGCGACGATGGCCGGCAAATCGCCAGCTTGCGCATGGCGGATCACGATACCGGCCGCAGCTTGCTCAGCCATTGAGCTCTTCCATACGCAGGCGCACCACCGGTGCCTTCACGCTATCCAGTGCCTCGATGGCGGCAATGGCGGTATTGATCTGCTTTTCCACCACGCGATGCGTCAGCAGCACCACCTCGGCCGAACCGTCGGACACCGAGCCCTTCTGGATCACCGCCTCGATCGAGATGTCGTTTTCGGCCAACAGGCCGGTAATCCTGGCCAGTACGCCGGCGCGGTCGCTGGCACTGATGCGCAGATAATAAGAGCTGACCACTTCATCCATAGGCAGGATGCGCAAGTCCTTGAGCTGATCCGGCTGGAAGGCCAGATGCGGCACGCGGTGCTCGGGGTCGGATGTCAGCA
>NZ_JBOFOO010000136.1:0-2691 GCF_051659485.1 Craterilacuibacter sp.
CGCCGCCGCCAACTTCGACCGTCGCCTGCACCAAGGCCTGTATTTCAATAGCACCCTGTCCGCCACCCTGCTGGAGGACGTCAGCGATGTCAAACAGGCTTCCAACAGCAGTCTGCCGCATGTACGCAGCGATATTGCCGAATATAAAAAAGGCGGGCGCATCAAGCTGCAAAAGGCTGTCGTTAACCAATATTTCAAGCCGGCGGGCCAGTGGTATGGCCGCATCTCCGGTGGCCTGTACGAGGAAATGTTTGCCGGCGCAGGTGGCCAGCTCTTGTATGCACCATTCGACAAACGCTGGGCGGCCGATATTGCCGTTGATGCCTTGCGGCAGCGCAATTTTCAGGGCTGGCTGGGGATGCGCGACTACGATACCGTCACCGCTATCGGCTCGCTGCATTACCGTCTGCCTTACGAAACGACCGCCACTTTGCGGGCCGGCCGTTTTCTGGCCAAGGATTTAGGTGCCCGCATCGAGATCAAGCGCCGCTTTCGCTCCGGCTTTGAAGTTGGCGGCTGGTACACCCGCACCGACGGCAAGGATATCACCAGCCCCGGCACGCCCAGCTCGCCCTATTTCGACAAGGGTATCTTCTTCCGCATGCCGCTGGATGCGCTGCTGCCGCAAGACAATCGCTCGCGTGCCAACTTCGCCATTTCACCGTGGACCCGCGACGTTGGCCAGATGGTGACCAGCCCGGGCGATCTCTACCCTATGGTCGAAGCCGGCGAAACCAGCTTGCATCAGACCGATGGTCTGGGCAACTTTTCAGAACGCATCGATGAACTAAACCACCCGGCGGTAGCGCGCCCGATAGAGCGCATCACGCCGTGGCCCAATGTTCAGCTACGGCTGGAAGATGCCGGCAGCGCCTTCCCGCGCCTGTCCGAAGTTGGCAATACAGTACTCTGGTCCGGCGTTACCATCGGTCTGGCCTCGCTGGCCGACGAAAAATGGCGGGACAAGCTGGCCGGTCATGAAGAGAGCCGCGGCCTCAAGGCATGGGACAAGTTGGGCAAGGCCGCGCCCTTGCTGGCGGTAGGCGGTGCCGGCATCGCCTTGGCACTTGGCGACAGCAAGCTGCAGAATACCGGTTTTATTGCCCTCCAGTCGGCCGCAGTCGCGGCAGGTAGCAGCATGCTGCTCAAGCAAGCCTTCAACCGCGCACGCCCGGATGAAGGCCAAGGTCACTGGAGCCAGCAAGATGCGGGCCCGTCACGTAGCGACAGTAGTTTTCCGTCCAACCACGCGGCGGTGACATTTGGCGCCATCACCCCGTTTGCCGCCGAGTACCGCGCACCCTGGCTATATGGTGTTGCCGGCATTGCCTCGCTCGGACGTACCGCCAAGGGCAAGCACTGGGTATCGGATATTGCTGCCGGCGGCCTGCTCGGGTATGCGACAGGGAAATGGCTATGGAGCGCACAGCGCGAGCGCGGCCGTTACCAGCCTGTCTTTGATTTCGGCCCAGGCTACGCCGGCGTCAAGATTGACGCCCGCTACTAACGCACCGACTTCAGTCTTAAAACAATACGGTTTTCATTTTTGATAAGCGGCCCAGTTGGGTCACTTGCAGTAAAAGGGTTTGTTAACATGCAAAAAAAACGACTCGCCATTCTGGCCGTCACACTATCCATGGCATCTGCCCATGCGCTAACGCCGGAGCAAATCGCACTGGCTCGCCAGTACGGCGCCAGCGAGTCACAAATTCAGGCAGCCTCGGCGAGTGCGACACAATCGGCCGCCTCGCCTTCCGAAGCCGCACCGGCACTGGCGCCCACCATACAGCCGCGCACAACAGCCGCAGCCGCCAGCAAAGCGGGCGAACCTTTCGGTTACAGCCTGTTTGCCGGCATGCCGACCAGCAACACACCGCTTTCCGACTTACCGGTACCCGACGACTATCTGATCGGCCCCGGTGACGAACTGAAAATCCAGCTCTACGGCAAGGAAAACGCACTACACACCTTGCGTGTCGGCCGACAGGGCAATATCGATTTTCCCGGTCTGGGCCCGATCTATGTAGCCGGCAATAATTTCCAGCAAGTCGCGGTCGATCTGATCAGCCGCATCAAGTCACAGATGTTGGGCATCGACGTATTCGTCTCCATGGGCGCCCTGCGCATGATGCAGATCACCGTCACCGGTGAAGCCTTCAAGCCTGGCGCTTACAACGTCAACGCCCTCACGACCCTGACCCAGGCACTACAGGCGGCGGGCGGCCTGAATACCGGCGGCAGCCTGCGCAAGATTCAGGTCAAGCGCAACGGCCGCGTGGTCCAGGAAATGGACTTGTACCAGTTGTTACTGAAGGGCGACAACAAGGCGGATATTCGTCTGCGCGCCGGCGATGTGGTCTTTATCCCGGCCAAAGGCCCCAGCGTGTCCATCGATGGTCTGGTGCGGCGTCCGGCTATTTACGAGCTCAAGGGCAAAACCTCGCTCAACGAAATGATCGCGCTGGGCGGCGGCCTCAAGCCGGAAGCACTGAACGAAGTCAGGCTCACCCGCCAGAGCGAAACCGGCCCGCAGCTATTCAATATCAGCACCGGCAGCCGGCAAGCCGCCACCTTTAGCATCCGCGATGGCGATGCCGTATCGGCGCTACGCGTATCCGACACCTTCAATAACGCCGTGGTACTTAAGGGTGCAGTGCTGCACCCCGGACCGACCAGCTTCAAGCCCGGCAT
>NZ_JBOFOO010000137.1:0-2023 GCF_051659485.1 Craterilacuibacter sp.
AGGCTGGCCGGCGGCTCCATCGCCACCATGCACAATAGCTGCAGCAGATGGTTCTGCAGCATGTCCCGCAGCGCGCCGGTACGGTCGTAAAACTCACCGCGCCCCTCGACCCCCAGCTCTTCGGCAATGGTGATCTGCACACTCTGCACCCACTCGCGCCGCCATAGCGGCTCGAACAGCACATTGCCGAAACGCAGCGCCAGCAAGTTCTGTACCGACTCCTTGCCCAGATAATGGTCGATACGGTACAGCTGCTCTTCGCCGAAATACTGCGCGACCGCCGCATTGATGGCATTGGACGAGGCCAGGTCATGGCCCAGCGGCTTTTCCAGCACCACACGCACCTGCTCGCGGTTCAGGCCGACCCGCGCCAGCTGTGCACAGATGGTACTGAACAGCACCGGGGCGGTCGCGAGATAGCACACCACCACCCGGGCCGGGTCGTGGCCTATGCTGCCGGCCAGCGCCGGATAGTCGTCGGGCGCCGTCGCATCCAGCCGCAGATAGTCGAGCGTAGCGGCAAAGTCCTGCCATGCGGCATCGTTGTCTTTATCCAGATGCGGGCGCACCAGACGGGCCGCCAGCTCCAGATAGGCGTCGCGCGTCAGCGCCTGCCGCCCCAAAGCCAGAATACGCCCGCCCTTGGCCAGCAAACCGGCACGGCGTGCGTGATACAAGGCCGGCAACAGCTTGCGCATCACCAGGTCGCCGGTGCCGCCAAACAGCACCATGTCAAAATCAGGGCTCGTGTTCATCGCCAACCTCCTGCAAGCTCGCATATGGCCTTTATCTTATTCCATTGTCGGGCAGGCTGCGGGCAGAACGGGCTTGCGCTGGCCCTGCGCCGGACCTAGCATGACCGTCATGCCCGTAACCCGAGGCCCTGCCATGCCCCTGCACCCCGTCGTCGAACACGTGACCCGCCGCATCCGCGAGCGCAGCCGTACTACACGCCACGCTTATCTCGAACAGCTGCAACAGGCTGCCGCGCGCGGCAAGGTCGCGCGTAGCGCACTGTCGTGCACCAATCTCGCCCACGGCTTCGCCGCCATGCCCGCCACGCCGAAAATCCGGATCAAGCAGCTGGAGGTGCCTAATCTCGCCATTATTTCGGCCTACAACGATGTTCTGTCGGCGCACCAGCCGCTGCAGGACTTTCCGGCATGGATCAAGGAAGAGGCACTCAAGGCCGGAGCTACGGCACAGTTTGCCGGCGGGGTGCCGGCGATGTGCGATGGCGTGACCCAGGGCATGCCCGGCATGGAGCTGTCGCTGTTTTCACGCGATGTGATTGCCCAGTCCACCGCCATTGCCCTCACCCACCATCTGTTCGATGCCGCACTGTATCTGGGGGTGTGCGACAAGATCGTGCCCGGTCTGCTGATAGGCGCCCTCGCCTTCGGCCATCTGCCGGCGGTATTCGTGCCGGCCGGGCCGATGAGTTCGGGGCTGGCCAATGACGACAAGGCCGAGGTGCGCAAACTGTTTGCCCAAGGCTTGGTCGGGCGCGATGTGCTGCTGGAATCCGAAGCGCAAAGCTACCATGCGCCGGGCACCTGCACCTTCTACGGCACCGCCAACTCCAACCAGCTATTGATGGAAGTGCTGGGCCTGCATCTGCCGGGCAGCGCCTTCGTCAACCCGGGCACGCCGCTACGCGAAGCGCTGACCCGTGAAGCCGCGCATGCCGCGCTGGCCATCGTCCCCGGCAGCCCACGCTATACCCCGCTGGGCGAAATGCTCGACGAGCAGGCCATCGTCAACGCCATCGTGGCACTGTTGGCCAGCGGTGGCTCGACCAATCACACCCTGCATCTGGTCGCCATCGCCCGTGCCGCCGGCATCGCCATCAACTGGGACGATTTTTCCGAACTGTCGGCCATCGTGCCGCTCTTGATGCGCGTCTACCCCAACGGCAAGGCCGACATCAACCACTTTCATGCGGCCGGCGGCATGGGCTTCGTGCTGCGCGAACTCCTGGATGCCGGCCTGCTGCACGAGGACGTCACTACCATCCTGGGGC
>NZ_JBOFOO010000138.1:0-7811 GCF_051659485.1 Craterilacuibacter sp.
GTCAAGCCTCGTGCAGCATCAAGCAATTCATGCGTATTAGCCTTGACAGCCCCAAGCGTCCGGCCAAAGGTCTCAACCAGACTATCAAATGCTTGTGCCATGCGTGAAATACCATCACCGCCTGCCATATTGGCACGGCAACTCAAATCCAGATCGCGACTCATTCCACTCATCAGGTTTTCCAACCGAGTGAGCGGCACATGAATACTCAGATAAACACGCCAACCAGCCAGAAGCAAGACAAGCGTCAACAGTACGCTAAGCCCGGCATTGATCCATAACTGCTGGCGCGATGCTTGCTGCTTCTGCCCTACATAGGCATCCAGATTTGACAGAATCAGCCCCTGTTCGGCTTTCAGTAAGGCAATTTTTGCCGTCGTAGCGGCAAACCATTGCTCGGACTTGATCTCTTGCGGCATACCTGCGGGAATAGCCAGAATCTGCTCGCGTAGTGCTGCAACAGCCTTGGCATCGGGCGAAGTCGCGATCTGTTTTAGCCGTTCCCCTTGTGCGCTATCGGCAATCAGCCTTGCCGCGTGAGCGTATGCTTCCTGATGAGCGCTGAGCGCCACCATTTTAATCTGCTCGGGAGTCTGCAAACTCCCCGCAGCTAATAAGCCATTAACATAGCCTCTCTCTCGCCCGGCAAATTCTTTTTCATTCAGCAAAGACAACAAGGAAACGCCAGAATGGACAAGCTGACTGTCGCTACTGATATTGACCACGCCGGAAACCAAGGCTATCAGCTTATCAATGCGGTCGCTATAAGCCGCAAACGCCTGCTTTGCCGGTGTTATCCGTGTATTAATGGCTACACGTTCCTGCTCAATGGACTTGAGCGCATCCACTAGCGGCGTGAGTTGTGCCGTCAACGCAGTCTCATTCAAGGCATGGGCGGTGCGCGTAAATTGAGCCATTGCCTTATCCGATACTTCCCGCGCCTCCAGCAGTGCAGACGAAGGAGCCCCAGAAGCAGACAAAAATCCGTTACTCAAGCCACGCTCCGTCTGCAAAGCATGAATCATCTGGCTCGCGTCAGTAGAAATGGCCACAAGGGCGCGCGCATCTTCATACTCCTGCAACATCTGGTAGCGACTCAGGGAGAGGTAAGCTGCTAAAGCCAGCGCCACAAATACTGGAGGCAGAAGCAGCAGTAATAATTTATGTCGAATCGCGAGATGCTGAAGCATGATGAAGTCACGCATATATTATAAGATTATGCGATTGTATATGCCTTGCTAGGCAATTGTCCTAAATTGCTCACACAAAGTACGATCCATGCGACACCCGGTCGCGCAGGTATAATCGCTGCATGCTGCCCACTCTTCTCCCCCCGCAAAACCCCAAGCTGCTAATCCGTGCACATAGCGACGAGCACGCCGTACTGGCTTGGTTATCCGAACACGCCGACCGCCCGCATACGCTGGCCGGCTACCGCAAGGAAGCGGAGCGGTTTTTATTGTGGTTGACTGCACGCGGGCAAACTCTCGTCCAAGTCAAACGTGAAGACGTGCATGATTACCAACACTTCCTGGCGCAGCCTGGCGAGGATTGGATAGGCCCTAGTCGTGCACGCAAGCACCCCCAGTGGAAGCCCTTTGCCGGCCCGCTTTCGTTATCCAGTATTAAGCACGCACTGACCATTATTGCTGCGCTTTACCGCTATCTGGGTGATGCGGGCTATCTGTCGGGCAACCCCTTTGCGCTAGTCAAGTCGCGACACAATAACCGCGACAACCTGCCATTCGAGCGTTTTCTGGATGAGCGCGCATGGCAAGCGATCATGCAGGCTTTGGCGCAATTGCCGGAAGATTCGGCTAAAGACCACGCCCATGCTGTACGCACACGCTGGCTCATTACCCTGATGTACCTGACCGGCGCTCGGCGCAGTGAAGTCGCACATGCCCGCATGGGGGATATTCTGCTACATCGCGGCCGCCACTGGTGGCGCATACAAGGCAAAGGGGGAGGTCTGGCCGAGGTGCCTGTCAGTATCGAACTGATGAAGGCGCTCGCACATTACCGTCAAAGTCTGGGGCTAGCCGCCGAAGTGCGCAGCACAGAGGACACGCCGCTAGTGTGCCGACTGGGCTCACTCAAACCACTGGGCGACAAGGCCATCTATTTGATATGCAAGGAAGTATTCAAGCGGGCGGAAGCCTGCTGTGCCGACGAAACATCCAGGCTTAGCCTGCGCAAAGCCAGTTGCCACTGGCTGCGGCATACCTCTGCCAGTCACCAACTGGAAGCGGGTGTCAGCCTGCTGATGGTCAGCCAGAACCTGCGCCATGCCAGCATCCAGACTACGCGCCGCTATTTGCACAGCGAGCACGACGCACGCCACGAAGCCAGCACCCTGCATGTTTTCAAGGCAGAAAAGGAAAGGAAACAAGGGTAAAGCAAGCCGCCGCCATGCTCAGGCTGCGGGTTTTTTCTTCTTGACGGGTGGGTTCGGGTGCAGGAATGCCGGGTCGAAATCGAACAACATGCCGGTACGGCCCGTTTGCGAGGCACAGGCAACCTGCAAAGCGCGATTAATGGCCTCTTTCTTGCTGACACCCCACCACTCGATCATTTTTTCCAGCGATTTTTGTGCCTCGCGCGACAACTCGACCGTAACCGACTGCTCTTGCAGGCGTTTACGCCTGAGGTCGCGACTGCGCCGCTTGCGCTCTGCGACCGTCATCGCGGTCGCGCCCAGCGGTTTACGGCCGGGTTTTTTTTGCACGCCACCGATGAGATCAAAGGTGTAGTGGTCGCAAGGATCTTTCATGGATATCGGTGACGGGTCACAAGTGGGGCGCAAGGATACCACAAAGCCCGGCTTGCGCCACGGCGGCTTTCATCCCTGAGCCTGAGCCAAACCGCGCCCACCCGTCCTACGTGCAATACATGCATGCCGAACAAAGCCAGATCAGCGCCAAAATGTCAGACCCGTAGCACAAGGCTGGCAGCACTTTTCAGTCGTGCCATGTCGACACTTGTAGCGCCGATGCGCGCATCCTGCTCCCTTAAACCTTAAAAAAACACCGGTAAAATCAGCAGCAGCAGCGCCTGCACGGCGATGGCAAACACGGCAGCGATCAGATCATCCAGCATGACACCAAAACCACCGTGAATGCGGCGATCAAACCAGCGTATCGGCCACGGCTTGAAGATATCGAACAGGCGGAACAAGACAAAAGCTAAAATCCAGCCACCTATGCTTGCCGGCGCAAAAGCCAGCACCAGAAGCATGGCGACAATTTCATCCCATACGATACCGCCATGATCGCCAACCCCCAAGGCTCGCCCTGTCACGCCGCAAACCGGTATGCCCATCATAAATAGCGGCAAGGTCAACCAGGCAATGTGCGCTGCATCCAGCCCCAGCCATAACAAGAGCGCGAATAGCGGCAAGGCCAGCAGGCTCCCCCATGTGCCGGGCGCCTTGGGCGCGAGACCTGCGCCGAAGCCGAAGGCAATAAAATGTGCAGGATGCGCCAGCAGAAACTTGAAGTCAGGCTTGATCAAAATGGTCATATCCTTTCTTGTTCAGCACATGTTCGCGGCCACCACACCCCAAGAGGCGCACGCCGGCTCCGTGGGTCATGCACCCGATCCGGCTGAGCGGCAGCGCCAGTGCTTGCGAAATCATGGAAAGTATTTGCCGCGCCGATGCCGGCGCAGTAAAGCACAGTTCGTAATCATCTCCCCCGGCCGCAATCAGCGCGGCGTGGTTTTCACGCCGCAGATCCAGCCACGGATGGGTAGGCAAGGCCGTGAGTTCGATTTCGGCACCGATACCGGAAGCGGCAGCAATATGGCCAAGATCGGCCAGCAAGCCATCGGACACGTCGATAGCGGCATGGGCGATGCCACGCAGTGCCAGCCCGAGCATTACCCGTGGCTCGGGGCGCTCCAGCCGGGTCGTACATGCGGCGAGCACATCCTCCGGCACGTCGCCGATCTGGCCCAAACGTACTGCCAGTGCCAGAGCCGCCTCACCCAGCGTACCGCTGACCCAGATATCGTCACCCGCCTTGGCTGCGGTGCGGCGTAGTGCTTCGCCTGCCGGAGCCTCACCCATGATGGTGACGGATAGCGCCAACGGCCCGCGCGTGGTATCGCCGCCAATCAGGTCTACACCAAAACGCTGGGCCAGCCCAAAGAACCCCTCGGCAAAGCCGGCCGCCCACGCCGGATTGATCTCGGGCAAGGCGAGCGCCAGCACCACCCAGCGCGGCGTAGCACCCATGGCCGCCATATCGGACAGATTGACCGCCAGCGTCTTGTGCCCCAGCGCCGCCGGATCCATGCCGGCAAAAAAATGCCGGTTTTCAACCAGCATGTCGACCGACACATGCATCTCGCAGCCCGGCGTGGGGCGTACGATAGCCGCATCATCACCCACGCCCAATTCGGCGCTAGGCGCGACGCGAGTGAAATGGCGCCGTATCAGTTCAAACTCGTTCATCACCCTCCCTTGCAGCTACTGACGTAAAAACACCCGCCGTAGCGGGTGTTTCGGATGCGGATAGTATTTAGTCGGGCCGACGGCGCGACTTCTGGTTGGCAACCTCGTCGCCACGCACTTCGGCAGCCAGATTGTCCAGTACGCCGTTCACGAATTTATGGCCGTCGGTACCCCCAAAGGTCTTGGTGATTTCGATGGCTTCGTTGATGATAACCGGGTACGGTGTTTCCGGATGCTGACTGAGTTCCAGCGCTGCCATCAACAACACGGAACGCTCGACCGGGCTGACTTCATCGGCACCACGCTCGTGAAAACGATCGACCAGTACACCCAGTTCCTTGACGTCTTTCAATACACCGTACAGCAAGGTGCGGAACAGTGCTTCGTCAGCTTTGACGAAGTAATCATTCTCGCGCAGATGTTTTTCAATCAGGGAAGCCGAGCTTTCCTGATTCAGATGCCACTCGTAAATGCCCTGTACGGCAAATTCGCGGGCACGGCGGCGGGCGGTTTTCATGGATTATTCCTTGTAAAGAACGGGCGCGGCAGGTTTAGCCGCGCAAGGCTTTGTGTAGATTTGCCATCTCCACCGCCACACGTGCAGCATCACGACCTTTTTCTATCATGCGTACTTCAGCTTGCTCGTCGGTTTCGGTGGTGAGGATGGCATTGGCAATAGGCACGCCGGTGTCAAGGCCGACGCGGGTTACAGCTGCACCCGACTCGTTGGAAACGAGTTCAAAATGGTAAGTTTCCCCGCGTATCACCGCACCCAGTGCAACCAAGGCATCGAAGCGACCGCTTTTTGCCATGGTTTGCAGTGCCAGAGGGATCTCCAGCGCACCAGGCACGCTGGTATACAGTATATCGCTGGCGGCAACACCCATGAGGTTCAATTCGGACAGGCAGGCATCGCGCAGGCCATGGCAGACATCCGGGTTGAAGCGACTCATGACGACGCCTATTTTCATGCCCTTACCGTCAAAATTAGGTTCAATGCGGTTGATGGTGTCCAGCATGGCGGATCTCCGTAATGGGTGGGCTTGCGCGGGAAGGGCGCGATTTTAACCGATTTCTACCGTCAGGTGTTCCGGTTGACGGAATCCCGTCACTTCCAGATCAAAACCAACCATAGAAGGCAAGCTGACCGGCGAGGCCAGCAAGCACATTTTACCGACCCCGACGGCTTTGAGCATTTGTGCACCAATACCGAAGGTCTTGCTATCCCAGTTGGCACGCGGCGTTTTCTCGCCGGCCACAGGCAGGGCGCGAGCCAGAAGGTCTTCCCCGCTCTCGGTGCGATGCAGCAGTATCATCACGCCCCTGCCCTCTTCCTCCATGACTTCCAGCGCAAATGGCAAAGTCCAGCTATGCGGACTGGTCAACGGGTCGAGGATGTCCATGATGGATAGCGGCTCGTGCACCCGCACCAGCGTTTCTTCATCGGTGCGTATCTCGCCTTTGACCAGCGCCAGATGGGTATCGCCATTGGTGATGTCGCGAAACACATGCATGGCAAACTCGCCAAACGGCGTCACCACGGCACGCTCGCCTACGCGCTCGACCAGGCTCTCGGTACGACTACGATAGCTGATCAGGTCGGCAATAGTGCCCACTTTCAGCCCGTGCTCGGCAGCAAACGCCAGCAACTCCGGCATCCTGGCCATCGTGCCGTCGTCGTTCATGATTTCACAGATCACCGAGGCCGGCTCCAGCCCAGCCAGCGCCGACAGGTCGCAACCGGCTTCGGTATGACCGGCACGCACCAGCACCCCGCCGTTGACGGCTTTGAGCGGGAAGATGTGCCCGGGTTGCACCAGATCGGCAGGCACAGCGCCGCGCGCAACAGCCGCCTGCACGGTGCGGGCACGATCCGCGGCCGAGATGCCGGTGGTCACGCCGCGGGCAGCTTCGATCGATACGGTGAAATTGGTCCCCAGCGGGGCACCGTTTTTACTAACCATCAACGGTAGCTCCAGCTGATTGCAGCGCGCTTCCGACAGGGTCAGGCAGATCAGGCCACGGCCATGCTTGGCCATGAAATTGATGGCTTCCGGCGTTACATGCTCGGCAGCCATGACCAGATCACCTTCGTTTTCTCTGTCTTCGGCATCAGCCAGTACTACCATTTTACCGGCCTTGATGTCGGCGATAATGTCCTGAACGGGGGAAATGTACATAGTGTTCTACCCTTGCAGACGGCACGCACAGCGTGTACCGCGTTTCGATTATTTATTATCAGATGCTATCGGATAGTTCAAATTCAAGCATTGAATATTTATCATGCTGGTGACGCATTTTTACACGCAAGCGTAAAGCATGGCTAAACAAAGGCCCGTCAGTCACCAGCGTATGAAATTCGCCACCCTCGCCACAAGGGTCGATGCCTTCGGCCTGCATGCGTGCAATCAGCGCGTGATCCAGCACCCGCCCCAGATAGTCGGCTGCCATCAGGTCGCTGCGTATCACCACAATGGTAGCGGTAAAGCCTGCGTCAATAAATTCGCGCACCAGGTCCAGTCTTTGCTCCTGCCACAAGGGGAGAACCGCTTGCAGACCGGCGGCAGCGCAGACCTTTTCTTCCCAGTCTTTATGCGCTTGCAGGTCGATGTCGCCAAACACCGCCTGACTCGCGCCTTGTTCGCGCAAACTTTGCAGGCGCTCGATAAATACCGCCTCGTATTCACCCCAGCTGGCATTGCCGGTCACCAACGGAATACCCAGTGCCGCGACTTGAGCCGCCAACACCTCGGGCGTAATGCCATGCGAGCGGCTGCGTTCGCCGGTTTCATCCAGCATCGACAGCAAGGCCAAGGGGTGTGCACCGGTTTTCAGGGTGCGCCACAGCGCAAGGCAAGAATCCTTGCCTCCGCTCCATGACAACGCAAATAACGGCGTACTCATGGCTGGACTCTTACCGCCAATACCCGCTCTACGGTGTCGACGATAGCCTGTGTCTGCGGATCCACCTCGATATTGACTTTGCCGCCTACGCGCCGGCTACCGATGATAGTGCGCGCCAGCGTTTCCGGGATCAGATGCACGCTAAAGGTATTATCGACAAGCTCGCCTACCGTCAGACTGATACCGTCGATGCCGACATAACCCTTGGCAAACACATATTTAAGCGCAGCATCGGGCAGACTAAAACGCAGCATGTGGTTATTCGGGCTTTCCACGACTGCTACCACCTCTGCACAACAGAAAATATGGCCGCTCATGGCATGGCCGCCAATATCGTCACCGAAACGCGCAGCACGCTCGACGTTGACAAAGTCACCGATAGCCAGTGTGCCAAGATTGGTCAGTCGCAAGGTTTCCTGCATCAGATCGAATGACACCCTGTCACCCTCTA
>NZ_JBOFOO010000139.1:0-1027 GCF_051659485.1 Craterilacuibacter sp.
CGGTAGAGCAGATTGTGGAAAAATGGTTTGCCGAGGTGGATCAGGACATAGATGGCACCGAGGACGCAGCGCCACGCTAAAACGACAACAGGCCGGAGTATCCGGCCTGTCTGTGATCACTCAAGCCCCGGCACCTGCCCGGGGCTTTCTTTATCTTGCGAGGGCAAGCATCAGAAGTTGTACTTCACCGTGTAGATCATGGCATTCTGATAACCCGTTACACCCAGTTTCTGATCAGAATAACGGTATTGAACACCCGTAGTCAGTGCCTTATTGACATTCCACCACAAGGCTACCGCACCATTATTAGCTGTTTTGCCGCCTTTCACCTCAGCACCAGCAGCATCAAACATATTCAAATAGCGGTCTTTGCGCGCAAATTCGGTTTCATGCCACTGCGTCGCCATGAACGACTGGCCGAAGGCGGTAAAATTGTAGCCTGCCACATAACCGGCCATCCAGCCGTTGAAGTGTGCGCCTACACCCGACTTCAGCTCCTGATGTGCACCAATAAACGGCTTGATCCAGAAGTTGCCCTGGCTCCAGCTAGTACCCAGACCCAGTACGCGGTTCTGGTTGAAGAAACCATTGTGCTCTCGCGAGTCGTAAATCTGGCCATATAGCTGCACCGGCATGCCGGCAACTTCAGCTACATTGAAACGTGTTGAAACTTTAGCCGCATAACGACGGTTATCTTTGCTGTCTGCTTCCTTAGCATCATGCCCCGGATTTTCGATATCAAAGAAACCATAGGCTTCGCCCCAGTTGCCGCCAAAGCCGCCTTCCAGTTCGAGGAAGGAAAAATCCTTCTTGCCAGCAAAACCTGCTTCAGTGCGCGCTTCGGTGCCATTGGACCAGTCCAGCCAGTTGACACTGACGTTCTTGAAAGACCAGTCATTGGAAGCAAGGGCAGCCGGGGCGGCCAATGCACAGCCCAGCGCGATAAGGGAGCGAATAGACATTGAATATCCTGTAAGCAGAAAGAAAACCACGCGGAATCCGTGCGTGAAGCGCGCAGAATATAGCT
>NZ_JBOFOO010000140.1:0-1042 GCF_051659485.1 Craterilacuibacter sp.
CGGGTTGCGAGACGGTAGAGCAGATTGTAGAAAAATGGTTTGCCGAGGTGGATCAGGACATAGATGGCACCGAGGACGCAGCGCCACGCTAAAACGACAACAGGCCGGAGTATCCGGCCTGTCTGTGATCAATCCAGCCTCGGACAGATGCCGGGGCTTTTTTCATCTTGCAAACGCAAGCATCAGAAGTTGTATTTTACCGTGTAGACCATGCCATTCTGCTGTGCGGCGGTACCCAGTTTGTTATCGGCATAGCGGTACTGGATACCGGTGGTCAGTGCTTTGTTAACGTTCCACCACAGCGCGACCGCACCGTTCTGCCCGGTTTTCTCGCCTTGGGTTACACCGCCATCCGGATTGCCCATTGCCAGAAAACGATCTTTGCGGGCAAATTCGGTTTCATGCCACTGCGTCGCCATCAGCGACTGACCGAAAGCAGTAAAGCTATAGCCCGCCACATAGCCTGCCATCCAGCCGTTGAAGTGAGCACCTACACCCGACTTCAACTCCTGGTGTGCTCCAATAAACGGCTTGATCCAGAAGTTGCCCTGACTCCAGCTAGTACCCAGACCCAGTACGCGGTTCTGGTTGAAGAAATCATGGTGGTCACGCGTGTCGTATAAGTGGGTGTAAAGCTGCACCGGCATACCGGACACTTCGCCCAAGTTGAAGCGCGCGATGGCTTTGGCAGCGTAACGGCGCTGGTCACGACTATCCGCCTCGGTCGAACCCATACCCGGGTTTTCGATATCGAAGAAACCATAGGCTTCGCCCCAGTTGCCGCCAAAGCCGCCTTCCAGTTCAAGGAAGGCAAAATCTTTCTTGCCGCCAAAAGCGCCGGCATTGGTGCGTGCTTCGGTGCCATTGGACCAGTCCAGCCAGTTGACACTGACGTTCTTGAATGACCAGTCATTGGAAGCAAGGGCAGCCGGGGCGGCCAATGCACAGCCCAGCGCGATAAGGGAGCGAATAGACATTGAATATCCTGTAAGCAGAAAGAAAACCACGCGGAATCCGTGCGTGAAGCGCGCAGAATATAGCT
>NZ_JBOFOO010000141.1:0-12778 GCF_051659485.1 Craterilacuibacter sp.
TGATCAAGGGCTTGGCGCGTATCTGGCCGATGAGCTTTAGCAGTGCCATGGCCGGCGGTGTCGGCATCGGACTGCTGACCTATTTCGTATTGCGCCCTGTCGTCGCCCGCCGGGCAAGGGCCGCAGCAAACAATAAGCAGGCGATCAACCAGCTGTTTACCGTACCGCTTATTTTCTCGGCGGCACTGCTGAGCTTTGCCCACGGTTCCAATGATGTCGCCAATGCGATCGGTCCGCTGGCAGCCATTGTCGATGCGCTGAGCACCGCAGGTGACGGCATAGGCACGTCGGCCGGCATTCCGCTATGGGTGATGCTGATCGGAGCGGTGGGTATTTCTGTCGGTCTTGCACTGTTCGGCCCCAAGGTGATCCGTACCGTTGGTAACGAAATTACCGAACTGGACCAGATGCGCGCCTATTCGATCGCGATGTCGGCCACCATGACCGTGATTTTTGCCAGCCAGTTGGGGCTGCCGGTGAGCTCCACCCATATCGCGGTCGGCGGCGTGTTCGGCATCGGCTTTTTGCGCGAGCACCTGAAAAACCGCTACGAAATCATGATCGCGCAGATCAAGGCCAACCATCCCGAGAACGACCAGCCGGCCGTCGACGCCTTTATTGCCAAATTCTCCAAGGCCAGCATCAAGGAAAAAGGCCAGTTGCTGCAGGATCTAAAAATGCGCATGAAAACCATGCAGGATCCGGCCAATTTTTCCAAGCGCGAGCGCAAGGAATTGCGTCAGGTTTACCGCAAGGAACTGGTCAAGCGCTCACTGATCATGCGCATCGCCGCCGCCTGGGTGATCACGGTACCGGCCTCCGCCGTGCTGTCGGCAGGCATTTTTTATCTGGTACGCGATCTTAGCTTCTGATTTTCATCCCTGACCGCTAGCTTGATAGCGCACAAAACAGGCTGCACCCATCACGGGATGCAGCCTGTTTTTTTAACACTTTTATTGCGCAAAGCAGCACCAGCCAAGCATCGGCAACCGTGTTGCGATGTTGTCGCGCAATATAATTGATAACTGTGCTTGACGCGCCCTGCTTTGCCCCCAACAATCCCGCCTTTATGACAACCTGAACCCCGTCATGTTTGACCTGTTTACCGGCCTAGCGCCTGCTGTCATCGTTACTCTGGTCCTGTCTCTGGGGCTGGTCCTTGCCTTCGAATTCATCAACGGTTTTCACGACACCGCCAATGCGGTAGCAACCGTCATCTATACCCAGTCGATGAAACCGCAACTGGCCGTCGTCGCCTCCGGCTTCTTCAATTTTCTGGGGGTGATGACCGGTGGTCTGGCGGTCGCTTACGCCATCGTCCACCTGCTACCGGTCGACCTTTTGGTGTCGGTCAATAGCACGCGCGGCATGTCCATGGTGTTTGCCCTGTTGGTGGCCGCCATCAGCTGGAACCTCGGCACCTGGTATTTCGGCTTGCCGGCCTCCAGCAGCCATACGCTGATCGGTGCCATTCTCGGCGTCGGCGTCGCCAATGCCTGGATGAACGACACCCCGCTATCGCAGGGCATCAACTGGAGCAAGGCCATTGATGTCGGCTCATCGCTGCTGCTGTCGCCGCTGATTGGCGGCGTGGTGGCCGCCACCATCCTGCTGCTGCTGTTGCGTTTTAGGCCGCAAAGCAATATCCACCGCTCCCCCTTCCAGCGCCAGCAGGTCGAGGGACGCAAACACCCGCCGTTCTGGACCCGCTTCATGCTGATTCTGTCGTCCATGGGGGTGAGCTTTGCCCACGGCGCCAATGACGGCCAGAAGGGTGTAGGCCTGATCATGCTGGTGCTGATCGGCATCGTACCGGCCAAGTTTGTCCTCAATCTGGACAGCACCCCCTACCAGATCGAGCGCACCCGCGATGCCGCGCTCCACCTGCAGCAGTTCTACGAGCGCAAGGCACCCGAACTCGCTACGCTGCTGGCCAAGCAACCACCCAAGGCGACGACCGGCAAGTTCGACTGCAAGCCGCTGGCCACCGAAAGCACGGCCAATTCGCTCTTGGCCTCACTGGGCACCAGCGACTATCACCTGCTGAATGCCGACCAGCGCTGGAGCATACGCGCCAACCTGCTGTGTCTGGATAATGCCGCCAAGACCGCACTCAAGCTGCCGGGGCTGACTTCCTCCGAGAAGTCACACCTGTCCGGCCTGCGCAAGGATCTGACGGCAACCACCGAATATGCGCCAACCTGGGCCATCGTCGCGATCGCGCTGGCGCTGGGCTTGGGTACCATGGTGGGCTGGAAGCGCGTGGTGAAAACGGTGGGAGAAGGCATAGGCAAGAAGGACATGACCTATGCCCAGGGCGTCTCGGCCCAGGTGACGGCGGCGACATCGATCGGTCTGGCCAGTGCCTTCGGCTTCCCGGTCTCGACCACCCAGATCCTGTCCAGTGCCGTTGCCGGCACCATGGTCGCCAATAAGTCTGGCCTGCAGATGTCGACGATACGCAATATTTTCCTGGCCTGGGTCTTTACCCTGCCAGTGTCGATGGCGCTGTCCGGCGGCTTATACATCCTGGCATCGCGCTGGTTTGCCTGATAAGGATTTAAGGTTTTTAGCGTGTATTGCTAAAAAACTTGATCCAGATCAAAAGTAGCACGAACTATCGCTCTTGATTAAAAAACCAGCAAACACTAATATAGATCCCGCTTCATATGGTTTCTCCTTTGTTGTTTGCAGCAATATCCCATTCGCCCCGACTCCTCAGTCGGGGCCTTTTTTTGCCCGCCATACCCAGCCCTAGATTCATGCCTTGAGAAAATGCTCGCGCCCGGCCAGCCAGCGCGCCAGATGATCGGCCGCATGCTGCGGATAGCGCTCCAGCAGCACGGGCGCCAGTTCGCGTGCCGACTCCAGCAAGGCGGTATCTTCTTCCAGATTGGCGAAACGCAGCATGGGCAGGCCGCTCTGGCGTGCGCCCAGAAATTCGCCCGGCCCGCGGATCAGCAGGTCCTGACGCGCAATCTCGAAGCCGTCGGTGTGCTCGAAAATCACCCGCAAGCGTGCCTTGGCCAAATCCGACAGTTTGGATTCGAATAGCAGCACACAAGTACTCTTGGCCGCCCCGCGCCCGACCCGGCCACGCAACTGGTGCAATTGCGCCAGCCCCATACGCTCGGCGTGCTCGATCACCATCAGGCTGGCATTGGGCACATCGACACCGACCTCGATCACCGTAGTCGCCACCAGCACCTGGCTTTCATTGCGGGCAAAGATGGCCATCGCCTCGGCCTTTTCGGCCCCCTTCATCCGGCCATGCACCAGCCCCACCTGCCACTGCGGC
The DNA here is from genome assembly GCF_051659485.1 of Craterilacuibacter sp. NCBI lineage: Bacteria > Pseudomonadati > Pseudomonadota > Betaproteobacteria > Neisseriales > Neisseriaceae > Craterilacuibacter > Craterilacuibacter sp. The sequence goes on from NZ_JBOFOO010000141.1 coordinate 3,299, forward strand.
AAATCTTCGCTCAGGCCGATATGGGTATCGACTGCCGTTTGCAGCTCCAGCGTCTCGCTCTCTTCAATCAGCGGGCACACCCAGTACACCTGCTGGCCTTCGCTGCAGGTCTTGTTGACATAGGCGACCACCTCGTCGCGGCGCGCCGAACTGATCAGCTTGGTGACAATAGGCGTGCGCCCCGGCGGTAGTTCGTCTATCACCGAGACATCCAGATCGGCGTAATAACTCATCGCCAGCGTGCGCGGAATCGGGGTGGCCGTCATCATCAACTGATGCGGCTCGGCCCCCTTGCCCTGCAGTGCCAGACGCTGGCCGACACCGAAGCGGTGCTGCTCGTCGACAATCACCAGCCCCAGACGCTCGAAGTTCACATCATCCTGAAACAAGGCATGCGTGCCGACCGCCAGGCGTGCTTCACCGCTGGCAATCAGTGCATTCATTTCGCCGCGCGCTTTCTTTCTCAAGCTGCCCGATAGCCACGCCACTTTCACCCCCAGCGGTTCCAGCCAGGCCGACAGTTTGGCGTAGTGCTGCTCGGCCAGAATTTCGGTCGGCGCCATCAAGGCCACCTGAAAACCGGCCTCGATCGCGGCCAGTGCCGCCATCGCCGCCACCACGGTCTTGCCGCTGCCCACATCGCCCTGCAGCAGGCGGTTCATCGGATGCGCTTGCGCCAGATCGGCGGTGATTTCGGCCAGCACTTTTTGCTGGGCACCGGTCAGCGCAAACGGCAGTTGCCCGCTCAGCCCGGCACGCAAGCGGCCATCACCGGCAATCACCGGCGCCTTGCCGGCACGGCGCGCCCGGTAAGCCAGCCGCATCGATAATTGCTGCGCCATCAATTCGTCAAATTTAAGCCGCTGCCAGGCCGGCAAGAGCGGGTTCACCAGTACCTCGGCCGACATGTCCGGCGGCGGCGCATGCAGCAGCCGGACCGCATCGGCAAACGGCACCAGCCCCAGCTTGGCCGGCAGCGCCGGCGGCAGGGTTTCGTCCAGTGCCTGCGCCTTGAGCTCGCTCTGTATCATGCGCCGCAGCACCGGCTGCGTCAGGCCGCTAAGTGTCGGATAGATGGGCGTCAGGCTGTCGGCCAGTGCCTCGTCCGCCGCCACTTCACGCAGTTTGGGGTGCACCATTTCGTCACCGTAAAAACCGCGTCGGACCTCGGCCAGCGCCCGTACCCGCCGCCCCTTGGCCAGCACCTTTTGCTGACTGGGGTAAAAGTGGATAAAGCGCAGTATCAGCGTGCCGCTGCTGTCCTCTATTTGCACCACCAGCTGGCGGCGCGGCTTGAACTGCACCTCGGATGAAATCACTTCGCCCTCGACCAGCACCGCCTTGCCGTAAGGCGCTTGGGCGATGGGATAGACATGGGTTTCATCTTCGTAACGCAGCGGCAGGTGCAGGATAAAGTCGAAGCGGCGGCGTATGCCTAGCTTTTCGAGCTTCTTGACGGTAGCGGGGGCGGCCAGCGGCACTTGGCTGGCAATATCTGTCTGACTTGGCATAGAGGGTGATTGTACCCAAAAACAAAAAGCGGAAAGCTGTTGCTTTCCGCCTCGGGCTATTTAACTGCGCTTAGCTGCGTGTCAATCACGCACCCAAGTCTGGGTACGCCCCAGCAAGGCCATGCCGATAAAACCGCGCACTTCGAGTTTATTGTCAGCAGTGAGCTTCATCTTGGCGCTATAGATCTTGCCCGTTTTGGGGTCGAGAATTTTACCGCCGTCCCAGCCGTTGCCCTCTTTTTTCAGGCCCCACAGCATGTTCATGCCCACCACCGGCTTGCCCTTGTTCGCGCCTTCGCAGGCATCACACACCGCATCCGGCTTGTTGAACAGCTTGACGATCTTGCCGGACAGCTCGCCCGTGGCCGACTCGGAAATCTGTACCAGCGCCTTGGGCTGCTTGGTTTCGTCGTCTATCGTTTTCCAGGTCCCTGCCACGCCGGCCGCCAGTGCCGAAGCGGATACCAGGCTTGCCAGCAATACCAGTGCGGACTTTTTTACCATTCCGTTCATTGTTATCCCCCGTGTTCAAACATGTGTTCGAGTTAAGACTCCAGAATGCCAAGCTATGCGCATGACGTCAAGTGCGCCTAGAGCGTACGTAGCAGGATTAGGCCTGCGCCGATCTATTGCCGGTCATGCACGCAGTTCAGGCTTCAAGCCCACCCTGAACGCCCAATAGCCAAGGGGGGCATCGCCAAACAAAACGCCGCCGGATGCAATCCGGCGGCGTGTCGTAAACAGGCCACAAGCCCTGCCAAGCGGGCGGTGCAGGCTTACTCGCCCAGCACCATCACGCCTTCGGCTTCCACCAGCACGCCACGCGGCAGCGAGGCCACGCCAACGGCGGCGCGTGCCGGATAAGGCTCGGCCATGAATTCGACCATCACCTTATTGAAGGTGGCGAAATTGGACAGATCGGTCAGATAGGCATTGAGCTTGACGATATCGTTCAGCGAGCCGCCAGCGGCCTCGCACACGGCCTTGAGGTTGGTGAACACCTGGCGGGTTTCAGCCTCGAAGCCGCCCTCAACCACATTCATGGTGGCCGGGTCGAGCGGGATCTGGCCCGACAGATAAACGGTATTGCCGGCCTTGACGGCTTGCGAGTAAGCGCCGATAGCAGCGGGTGCCTTGTCGGTGTGGATAATTGTTTTAGCCATATTGTCAGTCTCCATCATTCAAAAACAGGGTGAGCAAATCATTGAGAAAGCGCTGGCCCTTGAGCGTGGGCCGGATCTGCCCTTGCCCGCGCACAAGCAAGCCCTCTTGTTCGGCTTGCGCCAGTTCGCGCGCAATCGACACCAGCGGCAGGCCGGTGCGGGCGGCAAACAGTGTTTCATCAAAACCGCCAGTCAGGCGCAGCGCATTCAACATAAATTCGAACGGCAGGTCGCGCCGCCCGACCTTGTGGCTTTCCTGCACCGGCGCACCGGCTGCCACCGCCTTCAGATACGCCGCCGGCTGCTTAAAGCGCGCCTCGCGCATCACGCCGGCGTGCGAGCTGATCTTGCCGTGGGCGCCGGCACCAATGCCGATATAGTCGCCAAAGCGCCAGTAATTTTGATTGTGCCGGCACTGGCGTCCGGGGCGGGCAAAAGCCGAGGTTTCGTAATGCTCGAAACCTGCCGCTGCCAGCCTGTCTTCTATCGCCTCCTGCATATCGGCCGAGCGCTCGTCGTCCGGCAGATTGGCCGGCGTATAGCGCGCAAACAGGGTATTGGGCTCTATGGTCAGGTGGTAGGCCGACAAATGGGTGATGCCGTAGCTCAGTGCGGTATCGATATCGGCCAGCGCCTGCGCCAGCGTCTGCCCGGGCAGGGCATACATCAGATCGAGATTGACGTTATCGAAGTGGCTGAGCGCAATCTCCACCGCACGTCGCGCTTCATCGCCATTGTGTATCCGCCCCAAACCCTGCAAGAAGCCGGCATCGAAACTCTGGATACCGATAGACAGGCGATTGATGCCGGCCGCGCGGTAGGCCTTGAAACGCTCGCTCTCGAAGGTGCCGGGATTGGCTTCCATGGTGATTTCGGCATCCGGATGCAGGCGCACCCGTGCGCGTATGCCGCACAGCAAGGCATCCATCGCCTCGGCCGAAAACAGGCTGGGCGTACCGCCGCCCATGAAGATGGTCGTCACCGGCCGGCCCCACACCTGCGGCAGCGTGCTTTCCAGATCGGCCAGCAGCGCCGCGATATAGCCCATCTCGTCGAAGCCGTTTTTAACCTCGTGCGAATTGAAGTCGCAATACGGACACTTGCGCACGCACCACGGGAAATGGATGTAGAGCGACAAGGGCGGCAGCTCTTTCAGGCCGCCCGACAGTGCCGAAATATCGATCACGCTCATGCAAACGCCTTGAGCTTGGCCAGCAGCGCCTGCATCGCCTGCGCCCGATGGCTGACGCGGTTTTTCTCGTCGGCCGGCAATTCGGCCACGGTGCAGCCATAGTCGGCCAGCCAGACATAAGGGTCGTAACCGAAGCCGCCCTCGCCTGCCGGTGCATCTACCACCTCGCCCACCCATACCGCGTCGGCAATCAGGGGCTGCGGGTCGTCGGCATGGCGCACCAGCACCAGCACACAGGTATACCAGCAGCGCCGGTTACTCTCGCCCTGCAGCTTCTCGACCAAGAGCGCATTATTACGTGCATCCGACTTGGGCTCGCCGGCAAAACGCGCCGACAGCACGCCCGGTGCGCCGCCCAGCGCCTCGACACAGATGCCCGAGTCGTCGGCCAGCGCCGGCAGGCCGGTGATGCGGCTGGCGTGACGTGCCTTTTCCAGCGCATTTTCCACAAAGCTGTGATACGGCTCGGCACACTCCTCCACCCCCAGCTCGCGCTGCGGGATCAGGCTGATGCCCAGCGGCGCGAACAGGGCGGAGAACTCACGCAGCTTGCCGGCGTTATTGCTGGCGAGAACCAGTTGCTCGAACATGTTTTTTATCCTTAATCAAAGGCGGGACTAGGGATTTGGAAATGGGGAATATCAAACCATTCCCTATTCCCTATTCCCTATTCCCCATTCCCCATCCCCCACCCTTTATTTCCCCGCCTTGACCTCGGTCCACAGGCGGTTCATCAGGCGGCGCTCTTTCGGGCTTTGCTCTTTGAGCACCGTCCACTTGGCCACCGTCGCCGGCGTCGGGTTGATGACCGCATTGGCCTTCAGGTCGGCACGGAAATAAGGCTGCGCCGTCTTCACCGGATTGGTGGCGCCATTGAGGTTGGTCAGTTCGGCCGCGTTCTTGCCGTCCAGCATGAAGTTGATGAACTTGTGCGCAAGATCCGGGCGCTTGGCGCTGGACAGGATGGCCATGGTGTCCACCCCCAGCTCGTTGCCTTCGCGCTGCGGGCTCATCGCCAGCGTAAACGGACGCTTGGCGAGCTTGGCATCTTCTATCGCCTGATAGAACTCGGTCGAGTAACCCAGCGAGGCCCAGATATTGCCCACCGCCAGTTCTTTCAGATAGCTGGCATTGGAAAACGCGGCCCAGTAAGGCTTGGCCTTGGCAATCACGTTTTTGGCGGCACGATAATCGGCTTCGCTAGCCTGATTCGGGTTCTTGCCCAAGTAAAACAGCGCTGCGGTAAACACTTCGCGCGGGCTATCCAGCACCGTCACCCGGCCCTTGATCCTGGACAGTACCTTGGGATCGAAAATCACCGACCAGCTCGCAGGATCAACACCCAGCGCCTTGAGCTTGGTCTGGTTGTAGCCGACACTGGTCAGGCTCAATACGGTCGGGATTTCGTAACGGTTGCCCGGGTCATAGCTCTGGTTGAGGTAGGCCGGGTCGACATTCCTGAGATTGGGAATCAGCTGCTTGTTCAACGGTTGCAACAGCTTCTGCTTGACCATGGGCTGGATCACAAAAGACGACGGAAATACCACGTCGTAGCCTTTGGCGCCCGCGGCCAGCTTGGCCAGCATTTCTTCATTGTCACCGTAGTAATCCTGCACCACCTTGCAATCACAGCTCTTTTCAAAGCGTTTGACGGTTGCATCCGACAGGGAACCGCTCCAGTTATACAAATGGAGCACGTCGTTCGGGCCAGCCAGCACGCTGGCCGAGGCCAGCGCAGACAATAGCGTTACAGTCAGCTTGTTCAATTCAGGTCCACCTCCACAAAGTACACGGTAGCCAGCGGCTGCTGGCTACCCAAAAAATCGGCTCGCAGCCCAGCGGGCTTTAGTCGGCCTGCAGGCCGTAGTTGGCCGCCGGAATCGCCTGCAACAGCAGGTTTTCATCGGCAGCGGCCAGTATCGCGGCATCCGACAGCATGCGTCGCCACTGGCGCGCACCGGGGACGCCCTGATACAGGCCGAGAATATGGCGCGTGATATTGCGCAGCTTATTGCCTTCAGCCAGCTCGCGCCGGGCATAGGCCACCATGGCGGCCACCACCGCCTCGCGCTCGGGCGCAGGGCCGCTATCACCATAGTAACGCGCATCCCAATCGGCCATGATCCACGGGTTGTGGTAGGCCTCGCGCCCGACCATGACCCCGTCCACATGACGCAGATGCTCGTCGATCTCGGCCTGAGTCTTGATGCCGCCATTGAGCAGGATTTCAAGCTCGGGGCGTTCGCGCTTGAGGCGATAGGCGTAGTCGTATTTCAATGGCGGAATATCGCGGTTTTCCTTGGGGCTCAGGCCCTTGAGGATAGCGTTGCGCGCATGCACGATAAAGGTGTTGCAGCCGGCTTCGGCGACGATATCGACAAATTCGCGCACAAAATCGTAGTGTTCGACCTCGTCGATGCCGATACGGTGCTTGACGGTAATGTCGATATCGCAGACATCGCGCATCGCCTTGACGCAATCGGCCACCAGACGCGGCTCGGCCATCAGGCAGGCACCGAAGGCGCCCTTTTGCACCCGCTCCGACGGGCAGCCGACATTGAGGTTGACCTCGTCGTAGCCCCAGTCCTGCGCCAGGCGTGCGCAGTGCGCCAGATCGGCCGGATCGGAGCCGCCCAGTTGCAGCGCCAGCGGCTGCTCGCTCTCGTCAAAGCGCAGATGACGGCGAACGTCGCCATGAATCAGCGCGCCGGTGGTGACCATTTCGGAATAAAGCCAGGTGTGGCGCGTGATGTGGCGGGCGAAATAACGGTAGTGCCGGTCGGTCCAGTCCAGCATGGGCGCAACCGACAGGGTACGCGGGGGCAATACTTTACGGCTCACGACTGCAAAGCCTCCTGTTGCAGGGCGATCAGCTCGCGTATGCCTTTTTCGGCCAGATCCAGCAGGGCATCCAGCTCGCTGCGGCTAAACGGCACGCCTTCGGCCGTGCCCTGCACTTCGACAAAATGGCCGGCACCGGTCATCACCACATTCATGTCGGTTTCGCAGGCCGAATCTTCCGGATAATCCAGATCCAGCACCGCCTGGCCCTCGAATACGCCGACCGAAACAGCAGCAATATGGTCGGTAATCGGGCTTTCAGTAAGCTTGCCGGCGGCAATCAGCCCGGCAACGGCATCGGATAGCGCGACAAAGGCACCGGTGATGCTGGCGGTACGGGTACCACCATCGGCCTGAATCACATCGCAATCGATCACGATCTGGCGCTCGCCCAGTTTTTTCAGATCCACCACCGCGCGCAAACTACGGCCGATCAGACGCTGGATTTCCTGGGTACGACCGGATTGCTTGCCGCTGGCCGCTTCGCGGCGCATACGGCTATTGGTCGAGCGCGGCAGCATGCCGTATTCGGCCGTGACCCAGCCCTGACCCTTGCCCTTGAGGAAAGACGGCACATTTTCCTCGACACTGGCGGTACAGATCACCTTGGTGTCGCCGAATTCGACCAGCACCGAGCCTTCGGCATGGCGGGTATAGTGGCGCGTCAGACGCACGGGACGCAGGGCGTCGGCACTTCGCTCGGAGGGTCGCATGGGCAGCTCGCAGGGGAAAAACGCGCGATTGTACAGCAACTTGCAGCATCACCGTAAGCGCGGCCCGCGTGTAAAACGCGGCCACTCAGAGCAGATTGCGCCCCGAGGCCAGCATCTCGCTTTCCAGTGCCGCCATCATGGCATCGGGAATTTCCGGCGCATCGCGGCTATCGATAACCCCGGCACCGCTTTGCCCTGCCGCCAGCAGCACCATGGCCGCAACACTCAGGTTATCGCTACCGGCTCCCGCCCGCCGCTCGGCCACCTGCAGCAGCGCCGGCACCACCTGCTCCAGCGCACGCGCATTCAAGGCCCGCGCCAGTTCCATCTCGCTCATCTGCGACCACAGCCCGTCCGAACACAAAAACAGGGTACTGCCCACCGATAAGGGCAGCGGTCCGGCCTGAGCAATCATCGGATTGTCCATCCCGCCCAGACAGCTATAGATACGGTTACGCTCGGGATGGGTCAGCGCCTCGTCCTCCGTGATCAAACCCTTGTCCAGCAGGCGCTGTACAGTGGAATGGTCCTGCGTGCGCCAGCTGACTGCCGCTTGCTCCAGCAGATACAGGCGCGAATCGCCGGCCCAGGCACAGTACAACTGGCTGTCCTGCACCAGCGCCACCACCACGGTGGTACTCGGCACTTCGGGAAAGCGCCGCGACAGTGCCAGACGCACCAAGCTGTGCTGGACTTCATGCAGGGCATCCAGCAAAAACTGCCCGGGTTCCTGAATACGCGGACGGGCACTTAAGGCAAACAAATGGGACAAGGTATCGATCACCATCTGCGATGCCAGCTCGCCATGCAGATGGCCGCCCATGCCGTCGGCCACTACCAGCAACACCGCTTCGCGCGAATGCAGCGTCAGTACCCGGTCTTCGTTGTAGCTACGGCCTCCTACGCAGCTCTTAGCTGCCCAGCAAAACTTCATGACTTCACCTCTTGATGCAACCAGCCGCTGACCCGCTGCCATAAGCCCGGCGCCGGAGGCTGCGGTGCGCTATACACGCCATTCAGCACTTTTTGGACTTGCATCAGGCTACCCGGCCGGGCCTCCACATCCAGCGCCATGCACTGCGTCACCAGACTCAACAGTTCGGCAGAATAGATGCGTCCGGCCGGAGCCAGCGCCGGCAAAACCGCATCGGTACGGACATTGGCGGCCGGCGGCCCGCCTATGCCCATGCAGGCATAGATGCACGCGCCCACACTATAGATATCCGACCACGGCCCGAGTTGCCCCTTGGCCTGATGCTGCTCGGGCGCGGCAAAGCCGGGCGTATACATGGAAATAAAGCGCTTGTCGTGCTGCAGGGCGTGCTGGCGGGCTGCGCCGAAATCCAGTAACACCGGCGTTCCGTTGCGTTTGAGATAGATATTGGCGGGCTTTACATCCAGATGCAGCAGATGATGGCGGTGAACCTCGCGCAGGCCGGAAATCAGCAGGGCAAAGATCTGGCGCAAACGCGCTTCGGGCAATGCGCCGCCGGAGAGCTCCACTTCGCGCACCAGCGAGCGGCCCGAGGCATAACTCATCACCATGTAAACGGTCTGGTTGGCCGGAAAAAAATTGCTCACCTGCACCACATTGGGGTGTTTGATCCCCGCCAGTACCCGTGCTTCCTCGAAAAAGCACTTCAGGCCGATGCGGAAAGTATCGCGATCCAGCTCGTTGTTCACCATCACCTGATGCTCGGCGGTGTGGCTGGCCAGCGACTGCGGCAAATACTCCTTGATGGCGTACTTGTCGTCGTGGCAGTCCAGCGCCAGATAAACCCGGCTGAAGCCCCCCGAACTCAGTTCACGCACGATGGTGTACTGGTCCAGCTTGAATCCTGGCGGCAGGCCGCCTTGCTTGGTTTGCGTCATCGCTATTGTTATAGTGTTGTGGGCCTTGATGCAAACACCCCATCCGGGCCCGGTTCCTGAATCAAAACCAACCGGAAGAAAACCATGATACTCAGCATGACCGGCTTTGCCTCCGCCACCCGTGAATTCACCGGCGGAATGCTGGCGATGGAACTGCGCGCCGTCAACCACCGCTATCTCGATGTCCA
>NZ_JBOFOO010000142.1:0-2061 GCF_051659485.1 Craterilacuibacter sp.
AGTACGGCTCCCGCGTCAGCGTCTTCCTAAACACGCTCTAAGCCGGTAGCGAAGACCGCCATATGAGCCTCGCAGCTAATCGACGAGGGAGGTATTGCCCAGCAATTTGACGAATTCGCGTTTGATCAGGGTATCGGAAATGAAAAACACCGTCACTCCCTGGTCATCCTGCGTATAGGCCGCCCGGTAGTTGATATTGTGCCCCAGAGCGACCTTGTATTCGTAAATGAGCCGTCCGTTGCGCTTCAGATGTTTGGCAATTTTGATCTTGTGCGGCCGGTGCTGGATGATTTGCGGCAGTTCGCGGTAGATATTGTCTTTTACCTGCGCTTCTGTCGACTTGAAGTGGCGAAAAAACCTGTCCAGATAGGTGTTGCTGTCAATCTTGGCGTCGAGCATGGCCTGTTCCCGGGTAAGCCGTATTTTTGGCAACCCTTTACTTTAGCCAATGAACGACTGCAGTGCCGTACCCTGCCTGTCAAAGCATCAGGGTATCCCAGCCCAGCTTGACGATCAGTATGCTGGTCAGGATCAGGAACAGTATGCGCACGAAGCCCGCCCCCTTTTTCATCGCCAGATAACTGCCGACCATGGCGCCGGCCATATTGCTGGCCGCCATCGGTAGCGCAAAGCCGAACAGCACATTGCCGCTGGGAATAAAGAACAGCAAAGCCGCGACATTGGTCGACAGATTGACCACCTTGGCCGCGGCCGAGGCATGCAGGAAGTCAAACGCAAAAAAGCGGATAAACAGAAACATCAGGAAGCTGCCGGTGCCCGGCCCGAACAGACCGTCGTAAAAACCGATGGCGCCTCCGATGGCCACTCCGACCAGCATCTCGCGCCGCCCGATGATGACCGGTCTGTGCAACTGGCCGAAGTCCTTCTTCCATAGCGTATACACCGCCATCACGATCAACAGCAGCAGCACCATGGGGCGCAGGATATCCTTGGGCAGCAGGCTGACGGTGGCCGCACCGGCAAAGGACATGGCAAAAGCCGCGCTGGCCGCCGGCAACACCAAACGCCATGGCAGCTTGACCCGTTTGAGATAGCTGCGGGCCGCCGACAGCGTTCCGAATGCCGACGCAAACTTGTTGGTTCCAAACAGGGTCGCGGCCGAAGTATTCGGCAGGATATTGAATAGTGCCGGGATCTGAATCAGGCCGCCACCGCCGACTGCGGCATCGATCAGGCCGGCCATAAAGGCAAACACACATAAAAAAGCAAGGGTAAACACATGAAACTCCCATGGGTCGAGCCCGCATTGTATGTAATTGAGTTTAATGTTGCTTGGCTTTAATCAATACAGCATTAATCCTACCCATTTCAGCTTGAAATAGCCCGCACGCGCGGGTATTGCGCGCTTTGTGCTAACACAAGGCGCGCTCCGGGCAGATGCGTTATAAAAAGCATTCGATTTTTAACGATTACCATGCGCTATGCCTGATTCAACGCTAAACGATATGCATCGCGATGCCACGCTGGCACGCCGCTTCTGGGCTTATGCCTTCCCCTCGATACTGGCCATGCTGGTGACCGGCCTGTATGTGGTCGTGGACGGCATTTTGTCGGTCACTATGTGTTCCTGCAGGTGTTGCTGCTGGCCAAGGAGATGAAGCTACTGCGGGTGGGCACGGTCAGCATGGATGGTACCAAGGTGCATGCCAATGCTTCGCGCCATAGCGCGCTGTCTTATGGACACATCGAGAAGCTGGAAGTCCAACTGCAAGCCGAGATTCAAGAGATACTGGCCGCGGCAGAACACGCCGACCAAGCGGCATTGCCCGATGGCATGAGCGTGCCGCCAAAGAAAAGGAAAGTGGCCGCAAACCGGGTGGCAAACCACCACAACCGCCGACCCCCGGCGCCCGTGCCAGCGACCAGGTCAATCTCACCGACGAAGAGTCGCGCATCATGCCGCAATCCGGCGGCGGCTTTGAACAGAGCTACAACGCACCAGCAGCAGTCGATACGGACAGTCTGCTGGTGGTCGGCATCATCAAGTCAGTGCTGGGCTTTCGTCAGTTCAGCCTGCGAGGCCTGCACCAAGTGAATGGC
>NZ_JBOFOO010000143.1:0-2030 GCF_051659485.1 Craterilacuibacter sp.
GTAACGAGGCCGCCGAGTTGGCTTGAATGGCATCCATCAGAAGCTTTCTATAGATTTGACCTATCAGAGCATACATCTCTTTAATCACACCATCAGTGGCAAGCTGATAAAATGCACTCAATCAATCGCCCAAACAGGACAACCATCATGAGTGCAAACCGTCACAGCCCGCTTCTGATCCTGGGTTCCGGCCCTGCCGGCTATACCGCCGCCGTGTACGCAGCCCGTGCCAACCTCAAGCCGGTACTGATTACCGGCATGGCGCAAGGCGGCCAACTGATGACCACCACCGACGTGGACAACTGGCCCGCGGATGTGGAAGGCGTGATGGGCCCGGAACTGATGCAACGCTTCTTGCAGCACGCCGAGCGCTTCGGCACCGAAATACTGTTTGACCAGATCCACACCACGCATATGCATGAAAAGCCTATCCGCCTAGTAGGCGATGCGGGCGAATATACTTGCGATGCGCTGATCATCGCGACTGGCGCTTCGGCCCAGTATCTGGGCCTGGCCTCCGAAGCCGCTTTCTCCGGCAAGGGCGTCTCCGCCTGCGCCACCTGTGACGGATTTTTCTACCGCAATCAGGATGTTGCCGTAGTCGGCGGCGGCAATACGGCAGTAGAAGAGGCGCTATATCTGGCCAATATCGCCCGCCATGTGACGCTGGTTCACCGCCGCGAAACCTTCCGTGCCGAAAAAATTCTGGTCGACAAGCTGATGGCACGCGTCGCCGAAGGCAAGATTACGCTCAAGCTGAATGCCAATCTGGACGAAGTGCTGGGTGATACTAGCGGCGTCACCGGTGCCCGACTGCGCTTCAACGATGGCAAGCACGAAGACATCCAGTTGATGGGTGTGTTTATTGCCATCGGCCATAAGCCCAATACCGATATTTTCAAAGGCCAACTCGAAATGGACAGCACCGGTTATCTGATCACCAAAGCCGGGCGTGACGGCAACGCAACAGCTACCAGTGTGGACGGCGTCTTCGCTGCCGGCGACGTGCAGGACCATATTTACCGTCAGGCTGTCACTAGCGCCGCCTCCGGCTGTCAGGCAGCACTGGATGCCGAGCGTTACCTCGACCAACTGAAGTAAGCTTTGAAATCGTATAAAGCCGAGCTAAAAAAGCTCAAGCAACAGGTCAGGCCCAAGGCCTTGCCTGTTGTGCGCCCTGCCCCTGCACCTCCGGAAGAACCGGACTTTGCCCTTCTGTTTGCCGATATCAAACCGCTCAAGCACGCAGCATACGCACCCGACACCCGTCCCAAACCGCCACACTGGCCGCGCTCGCCATCCGGCAGGCACCAAGCCGGCATTCAGGATCTGGACGCCGCACTGCTAAGTGAAATGACGGGCTGGTTCGAACGCGACGAGCAGCCAGACCAGCATCTGGCCAATGGCGTACCGCAAAGCACACTAAAAAAACTGCGCGCAGGCCACTGGCCGATAGTCGCCACGCTGGATTTGCACGGCACCAACCGCTACGAGGCACACAGCCTGCTGGCGCTATTTCTGCATCGCGCGCGCGCGCAGGGCAATTGCGTGCGTGTCGTGCACGGCATGGGTTACGGCTCGCGAGGAGCGCCGGTATTGCCGCGCATGGTCAGGCAATGGCTGGCGCATCACCCGCATGTGCTGGCATTTTGTACATCCCGCATCTGCGATGGCGGCGACGGCGCTTTACTGGTTCTGCTTAAACGCAGCCCGCTTGCATTTGACGACTGAAATAAGCAGAACGACAGCACCTTCACACTCAAAAGGATATCCCCATGGACGGCCAGATCTGCCCCGATTTCACCCTGCCGGCAACTTCCGGCTCATCTTTTACCCTGTCACAAGCCGGCAAACCGCTGGTGCTCTATTTTTACCCCAAAGACAACACCCCCGGTTGCAGCAATGAAGCGGCAGCCTTCCGTGACGTGTATGCCGAGTTTCAAGCAGCCGGTGTTGCTATTGCTGGCATTTCGCGCGACAGCCTCAAGTCGCACGAAAACTTCAAGGCCAAGTTCACGCTACCGTTTGAG
>NZ_JBOFOO010000144.1:0-14445 GCF_051659485.1 Craterilacuibacter sp.
CAGATATGGGTGCAGCATTTGGTGGCGGTTCGTCCGGTAGTGGTAGCCTGTTTGGTGCATCGGGTTCATCGAATTTTATGAGCAGAACGACGGCAATTATTGCTGTTGTATTTTTCTCGAGCTGTCTTGCCCTGTCTTATTTGTCCACCGAGAGACAAAACGAATTGGGTGTGATGGGTAATAGTATTGAACAGCCTGCTTCGCAAGTCCCGAGCGGTGCGGCTGATAATAAGAAATCCGGTCCAGTAGTACCGGAGTAAACCAAGGTTTGTTCAGTGCCGACATGGTGAAATTGGTAGACACGCTATCTTGAGGGGGTAGTGGCCATAGGCTGTGTGAGTTCGAGTCTCACTGTCGGCACCACAATATCTAAAAAACAGGTCACCGGGATTCCGGTGACCTGTTTTTTTTTGGAGCAATAGAAAGGCTTGCCTTTCTTTTTTAGGGGTGTACGGGAAAATGCTGCAAACTTACTTTCCCATCTTGCTGTTTGTCATAGTCGGCCTTCTGGTCGGTGTCGGGCCTATCGTTCTCGGTAAGCTCGTCTCCCCCAATCGGCCCGATCCTGAAAAACTGTCGCCATACGAGTGTGGCTTCGAAGCCTTCGAAGACACGCGCATGCGTTTTGATGTGCGTTACTACCTCGTTGCAATTCTGTTCATTCTTTTCGATCTCGAAATCGCTTTCCTGTTTCCATGGGCCGTTGTGCTCAAGGATATCGGCATGTTCGGTTTTGGCGCCATGCTCGTATTTCTGGCCATTCTGACGATCGGCTTTATCTACGAGTGGAAAAAAGGGGCGCTGGAATGGGAATAGAAGGAATCCTCGAAAAAGGGTTTGTCACCACTACGGCTGACACCCTGATCAACTGGACGCGCACGGGTTCGATGTGGCCGATGACTTTCGGTCTGGCCTGCTGTGCGGTTGAAATGATGCATGCCGGTGCTGCGCGTTACGACCTCGATCGCTTCGGTATCGTGTTTCGTCCGAGTCCGCGTCAATCCGACCTGATGATTGTTGCCGGTACGCTGTGCAATAAAATGGCACCTGCACTCAGGAAGGTTTACGACCAGATGGCCGAACCGCGCTGGGTACTGTCCATGGGTTCGTGTGCCAACGGAGGCGGGTATTACCATTACTCGTATTCTGTCGTGCGCGGCTGTGACCGCATCGTACCGGTTGACGTTTACGTGCCAGGTTGCCCGCCGACGGCCGAAGCCTTGCTGTACGGCATCATCCAGTTGCAAAACAAGATCAAACGCACTAATACCATCGCCCGCTGAGGGAGAAACCATGGCCTCCAAAATGGAAGCGCTCAAATCGAGCGTCGAGAGTCTGCTCGCCCCAATTATTGTGCATAGCACAATTGCGAAGGGTGAATTGACTATCGTATGCAAGGCGGAAAATTTGCTTGAAGTCGCAACAAAGTTGCGCGATTCAGCCGAACTTTCCTTCGAGCAATGCATAGATATGTGCGGCATGGACTACAGCACGTACCGGGACGAGTCCTGGGACGGCCTACGTTTTGCCGCCGTATATCAACTCCTGTCGCTCAAGCACAATCAGCGCATTCGCCTGCGCTGCTTTGCCGAAGACGACGATTTTCCCGTCCTGCCTACCCTGACCGCTGTCTGGTCGTGCCTGAACTGGTACGAGCGCGAAGCGTTCGATCTGTTCGGCCTGATGTTCGACGAACACCCGGATTTGCGTCGCATCCTGACCGACTACGGCTTTGTCGGCCATCCGTTCCGTAAGGATTTCCCGGTGTCGGGCTTTGTGGAAATGCGTTACGACGCCAGCCAGCAGCGTGTGGTCTACCAACCGGTCAGTATCGAGCCGCGCGAGATCACGCCGCGCATTATTCGCGAGGAGAACTACGGTGGCTGATATCCGTAATTACACGCTGAACTTCGGTCCGCAACACCCGGCCGCACACGGCGTGCTGCGTCTGGTGCTGGAGCTGGATGGCGAAGTGGTTCAGCGTGCCGACCCGCATATCGGCCTGCTGCATCGCGGCACCGAGAAGCTGGCCGAATCCAAGACTTATATCCAGTCGCTGCCCTATATGGACCGGCTGGATTATGTGTCGATGATGTGCAACGAGCACGCCTACTGCCTGGCCATCGAAAAGCTGACCGGTGTGGATGTGCCGCTGCGTGCGCAATACATCCGCGTGATGTTTGCCGAGATTACCCGCATCCTGAACCACCTGCTGTGGATAGGTGCGCACTCGATCGACATCGGCGCGATGACCATGTTCCTGTACGCGTTCCGCGAGCGCGAGGATCTGATGGACCTGTACGAGGCGGTGTCCGGTGCGCGTCTGCACGCGGCCTATTTCCGCCCGGGCGGTGTCTATCGCGACCTGCCGGACAGCATGCCGCAGTACACCGCGTCCAAGATCAAGAATGCCCGTGAAATCGCGCGCCTGAACGAGAACCGTCAGGGCACGATGCTCGATTTCATCGAGGACTTCACCCGCCGCTTCCCGGCCTGTGTCGACGAATACGAGACCCTGCTGACCGATAACCGTATCTGGAAGCAGCGTACTGTCGGCATCGGTGTGGTCAGCCCCGAGCGCGCCTTGCAGCTGGGCTTTACCGGCCCGATGCTGCGCGGCTCCGGCATCGAGTGGGACTTGCGCAAGACGCAGCCTTACGATGTTTACGCCGAGATGGATTTCGATATTCCGGTGGGCAAGACCGGCGACTGTTACGACCGTTACCTGGTGCGTATGGAAGAATTCCGCCAGTCCAACCGCATCATCGCCCAGTGCGTGAAGTGGCTGAAAGCCAACCCCGGTCCGGTCATTACCGAGAACCACAAGGTGGCACCGCCGTCGCGCGAAGGCATGAAGACCAATATGGAAGAGCTGATCCATCACTTCAAGCTCTTCACCGAAGGCATGCATGTACCCGAGGGCGAAGTCTACGTAGGTACCGAACACCCGAAAGGCGAGTTCGGTATCTATATGGTGTCCGATGGTGCCAATAAGCCGTACCGCCTGAAGATCCGCGCACCGGGTTACGCACATATTGCGGCTCTGGATGAAATGGCGCGTGGTCACATGATCGCCGACGTGGTCGCGATCATCGGTACCCAGGATATCGTGTTTGGGGAGATTGACCGCTGATGTTGTCCGCACAATCGCTTGCAAGTATTGACCGCGAGGTTGCCAAGTACCCTGCCGACCAGAAACGGTCGGCGGTCATGGCTGCGCTGAGAATTGCGCTGACCGAGCTAAGAGAGCAGGGCCAGACGCCGGATGCGCGCTGCCTGACGCCCGGGGTGATCGAGTTCGTGGCGAACTATCTGGGCATCGCCCCGGTCGCCGCCTACGAAGTCGCCACTTTTTACAATATGTACGACATGAAGCCGGTGGGTAAATACAAGATCACCGTCTGTACCAACCTGCCGTGCGCACTCTCGGGTGGCGTGTCCGCAGCCAAGTATCTGTCGGAAAAGCTGGGTATCGCCATTGGTGAAACCTCGGCGGACGGCAAATACACGCTGTTGGAAGGCGAGTGCATGGGCGCCTGTGGCGATGCACCGGTCTTGCTGGTGAACAACCACAAGATGTGCAGCCATATGAGCCCTGCAGCCATAGACCAGAAACTGGCGGAGCTCGAATAATGGCGATCTTCAAAAGTGGGGTGATTTTCGAGGGCGTAGACACCCAGGACCCGAATGCCTGGCGTCTGGCCGCGTATGAAGCACGCGGTGGTTATGCCGCATTACGCCGTATCCTGGCTGATAAATTGTCGCAGGACGATGTGATTGCCGAAGTGAAAAACTCCGGCCTGCGTGGCCGTGGCGGTGCCGGCTTTCCCACCGGCCTGAAGTGGAGCTTCATGCCGCGCAGCTTCCCCGGCGACAAATACGTGGTGTGCAATACCGACGAGGGCGAGCCGGGTACTTTCAAGGACCGCGACATCCTGCGCTTTAACCCGCATGCGCTGATCGAAGGCATGATCATCGCCGGTTACGCGATGGGCACCCGCGCCGGTTACAACTACATCCACGGTGAAATCTTCGAAGCCTACGAGCAGTTCGAAGAGGCACTGGCCGAAGCCCATGCCGCCGGTTTGCTGGGGCAGAATATTCTGGGTTCCGGTTTCAACTTCGAGCTGTATGCGGCACACGGTTACGGCGCCTATATCTGCGGCGAAGAAACGGCACTGCTGGAGTCGCTGGAAGGCAAAAAAGGCCAGCCACGCTTCAAGCCGCCGTTCCCGGCATCCTACGGCCTGTACGGCAAGCCGACCACCATCAACAACACCGAATCGTTCGCCTCGGTGCCGTTCATCATCAAGGATGGCGCACAGAAGTTCCTCGAGGCGGGCAAGCCGAACAACGGCGGCACCAAGCTGTTTTCGGTTTCCGGCCACGTCAACCGTCCTGGCAACTACGAAGTGCCGCTGGGCATGCCGTTTGCCGAACTGCTCGAGCTGGCCGGCGGCATGCGTGACGGCAAGAAGCTCAAGGCGGTGATCCCGGGCGGTTCCTCTGCGCCTATCCTGCCGGGCGAGGTGATGATGGGCCTGACCATGGATTACGACAGTATTTCCAAGGCCGGTTCCATGCTGGGCTCGGGCGCCGTCATCGTGATGAACGAAGACGTATGCATGGTGCGCGCGCTGGAGCGTCTGGCCTACTTCTACCACGAGGAATCGTGCGGTCAGTGCACGCCGTGCCGTGAAGGCACCGGCTGGCTGTACCGCATTATCCACCGCATCCTGAACGGCGAAGGCCGTCCGGGGGATCTCGAATTGCTGGATTCCGTTGGCAACAATATGGCTGGCCGCACTATCTGTGCGCTGGCCGACGCCGCCGTATTCCCGGTCCGCAGCTTCACCAAGCACTTCCGTCACGAGTTCGAGTACCTGATCGAACACGGTAAGCCGCTGGTGGATCACAAATGGTGTTGAGCGATGCTTGAAATCGAAATCGACGGTAAAAAACTGACGGCCCCGCAGGGCAGCACCGTAATGGAAGCTGCCCATTCGATCGGGACGTATATTCCGCACTTCTGCTACCACAAGAAACTGTCCATCGCGGCCAACTGCCGCATGTGTCTGGTCGAAGTGGAAAAAGCGCCCAAGCCGCTGCCGGCTTGCGCCACGCCGGTGACGGACGGCATGAAGATCCATACCCATTCCGACCTTGCCAAGAAGGCACAGGCCGGGGTGATGGAATTCCTGCTGATTAATCACCCGCTGGATTGCCCGATCTGCGATCAGGGCGGCGAATGCCAGCTGCAGGACATCGCGGTGGGCTACGGCAACGGTGTTTCGCGCTATCAGGAACAGAAGCGCGCGGTACCGGGCAAGGACATGGGGCCGCTGGTCTCGGCGGAAGAAATGAGCCGCTGCATCCACTGCACGCGCTGCGTCCGCTTTACCGAGGAAATCGGCGGCTTCCAGGAAATCGGCATGGCCCATCGCGGAGAGTTCTCCGAGATCCTGCCGTTCCTGGGCAAAACCGTGAATTCGGAAATCTCCGGCAACGTAATCGATCTGTGCCCGGTCGGCGCGCTGACCTCCAAGCCTTACCGCTACAGCACCCGTGCCTGGGAGCTGTCACGGCGCAAGTCGGTCAGCCCGCATGATGGTCTGGGCGCCAACCTGATTGTCCAGGTCAAGCATGGCGAAGTGATGCGCGTGCTGCCGCTGGAAAACGAAGACATCAACGAGTGCTGGCTGGCTGACCGCGACCGCTTCTCGTATCAGGGTCTGAATAGCGATAAGCGCCTGAAAACCCCGAAGATCAAGTTTGACGGGCAGTGGCACGACACCGATTGGGAAACCGCGCTGGCCTATGTGGTCAAGGGCCTGAATGGTGTGTCCGCCGATCATGGCAAGGATGCGATCGGCTTTTTGACCAGCCCGCATTCGACCACCGAAGAGCTGTATCTCGCGCAGAAACTGGCGCGTGCCTTTGGCGTCAACAATATCGACTACCGCATCTCGCGCAGCGACTTTAGTGCCGATGCCGTCAAGCTGGGCGCCGAGTGGCTGGGTTCCTCCATCACAGAACTGGCTGCCGCCAAGTCGGTGCTGGTGATCGGCTCCAGCCTGCGTAGCGAACAGCCTTTGCTGGCGGCGCGTCTGCGTCAGGCCAGCAAGAAGGCGATGGCGCTCAATATCATCCACGTCGCCGACGACGAGTTGTTGATGAACATCAACGCCAAGCTGATTGCCTCGCCGCTGGCGCTGGTCAATGGCGTGGCGCAGGTGCTCAAGGCCGTGCTTGCGATCAAGGCAGGTGAAAGCAGCATCGATCTGGCTGGCACCGAAGTTTCGGCAGCGGCGCAAGCGATTGCCGACAGCCTGTGTGCTACCGAGTCCGCCGCTATCGTACTGGGCGCTGTGGCCCAGCACCATCCGGCTTACAGCGCGCTATTGTCGCTGACCCAGGAAATCGCCCGCCTCAGCGGCGCGCGTTTCGGCGTGCTGGCCGAGGCGGCCAACAGCGTCGGCGCGGAAGCGGTCGGCGTGCTGCCGAAAAACGGCGGCGCCAACGCCGGCGAGATGATCGCTTCGCCACGCAAGGCCTATGTGCTGCTGAACACCGAGCCCGAGTTCGATAGCTACAACAGCGCAGCCAGCGTGGCCGCAATGAAGCAGGCCGCCACCGTGATTGCATTGACGGCCTATCAGGGTGAGGGCTTGCTCGACTACGCCGACGTGCTGCTGCCGGTGGCTCCGTTCTCCGAGACGGCCGGTTCCTTCGTCAATATGGAAGGCAAGCTGCAGGCCTTCAATGGCGCGACCAAGCCGCAAGGTGAAGCGCGTCCGGCGTGGAAGGTGCTGCGGGTACTGGGCAATATGCTGAACCTCGACGGTTTCGGCTTTAACAGCGCCGAAGACGTGCGTAGCGAATTGCTGGCCGCAGGGGATATTGCTGCGCGCCTGAACAATAGCCTGAGCCGTGTGGCAGCCGAGGTGGCAGCCAAGGCCGGTGTGGTACGGGTGGGTGAAGTGCCGATTTACAGCACCGATGCCATCTGTCGCCATGCGCCGGCCTTGCAAGCCACGCAAGCGGCGCAGACGTCAGATGCGTATGTGGCGGCCGATGTGTTTGCCGCTGCGGGCCTGGCCGATGGCGGGATCGCACGCGTGAAACAGGGCGGGGCAGAAGTGCAGCTTATTGCACGTCTGGACAGGCAGTTGCCATCCGGTGTGGTTCGCCTGGCTGCCGCGCGCAGCGAGACGGCAGCGCTTGGCGGCATGTTTGACGCCATTGAAATCGAGCGGGGGTAAGCGATGGAATTCATGCAAGGATTGCTGGGGACGGAAGCGGGTCTGGTGGTATGGACCCTGCTCAAGATCGTCGCCATTGTCGCCCCCATGATGCTGGCGGTGGCCTACCTGACACTGGCCGAGCGCAAGGTGATCGGTTATATGCAGCTGCGTATCGGCCCTAACCGGGTCGGTCCCAAAGGCTTGCTGCAACCGATTGCCGACGGCTTGAAGCTGCTGCTCAAGGAAATCATCATTCCGGCCAAGTCGAACAAGGCGCTGTTCCTGATCGGGCCTATCCTGTCGATCGGGCCTGCGCTGGCCGCCTGGGCGGTGGTGCCGTTTACCGACACCCTGGTGCTGGCCAATATCGATGCCTCGCTGCTGTACATCATGGCGGTAACGTCCATTGGTGTGTACGGCGTGATCATCGCCGGCTGGGCCGCCAACTCCAAGTACTCCTTCATCGGCGCCATGCGTTCGGCGGCACAGATCGTGTCCTACGAAATTGCCATGGGTTTTGCGCTGGTGACGGTACTGATGGTGTCGGGCAGCCTGAATCTGGTCGCTATCGTCAACCAGCAGGGGCAGGGCATGGCCGGCGGTTCGCTGTTGTCGTGGAATTTGATCCCGCTGTTCCCGATGTTCATCGTCTACCTGATTGCGGGCGTGGCGGAAACCAACCGTGCACCGTTTGACGTGGCCGAAGGCGAATCCGAAATCGTCGCCGGCTTCCATGTCGAGTATTCGGGCATGGCGTTCGCGGTGTTCTTCCTGGCCGAATACGCCAACATGATCCTGATCGCCACCATGACGTCGCTGATGTTCCTCGGCGGCTGGTTGTCGCCGTTCCCGGCGAGCTGGGGTGTGATCGGTGCCGGCAGCTTCTTCTGGCTGGCGCTTAAGGTGAGCATGGTGCTGTTCTGCTTCCTGTGGTTCCGGGCAACATTCCCGCGCTACCGCTACGACCAGATCATGCGTCTGGGTTGGAAGGTATTCATTCCGGTCACGCTGGCATGGGTGGTCATCGTAGGCGCTTGGATGATGAGCCCGCTGTCTTTGTGGCAGTAAGGCCGGGATAGGAGAACAACAAGATGATACGCAAGTTTTTAAAGACCTTTTTACTGGTCGAACTGCTCAAGGGCTTGATGGTGACCGGGCGTTATTTCTTCGCCCGCAAGATCACGGTTCAGTTCCCGGAAGAAAAGACGCCGATGTCGCCGCGCTTTCGCGGCCTGCACGCCCAGCGCCGCTACGCCAATGGCGAAGAGCGTTGCATCGCGTGCAAGCTGTGCGAGGCGGTGTGCCCGGCGATGGCGATTACCATCGAGTCGGAGCAGCGTGATGACGGCACCCGCCGCACCAGCCGCTACGACATCGATCTGACCAAGTGCATCTTCTGCGGTTTCTGCGAAGAGGCCTGTCCGGTCGATGCCATCGTCGAGACGCATATCTTCGAGTACCACGGAGAGAAGCGCGGCGACCTGTATTACACCAAGCCGATGTTGCTGGCTGTCGGCGATAAGTACGAAGCCGACATTGCCAAAAACAAGGCGGCCGACGCCAAGTACCGCTAAGGGGGGAACATGAGCTTTCCATTGATAGTTTTTTACGTACTGTCGGCGATCCTGCTGTTCTCGGCTTTTCGCGTGATTACCGCGAAAAACCCGGTGCATGCGGCGCTGTGGCTGGTGCTGGCTTTCTTTACCAGCTCGGGCCACTGGCTGCTCCTGGATGCCGAGTTCCTCGCGATCACGCTGGTGCTGGTGTATGTAGGCGCGGTGATGGTGCTGTTCCTGTTCGTGGTGATGATGCTGGACATCAACATCGAGAAGATGCGCGAAGGCTTCTGGCAGCACTTTCCGCTGGCAGCCACGGTCGGCCTGATCATGGTGGCCGAGATGGTGCTGATTCTGGCCAGCCCGCAGACCGATCTGGCCGGCTTTCAGGCCGCGGCGCCGCTGGCGGCTGATGCCAGCAACGTCAAGGTGCTGGGCATGCAGATCTACACCACCTATCTGATGCCGTTCGAACTGGCTGCGGTACTGCTGCTGCTGGCCATCGTTGCCGCCATTGCCCTGACCCAGCGTACGCGCAAGGACGGCAAATATGTCGACCCGGCGATGCAGGTCGAGGTGCAGGCCAGCGATCGCTTGCGCATTGTGAAAATGGCCGCCGTCAAGGATGAGCCGGTGATGAACGAAACCAACGAGCCGCAGGCTTGAGCCCGGTAGAAAGGAAAGCAAAGTGCTGACTCTGACTCACTTTCTCGTGCTGGCTGCCGTGCTGTTTTCCATCAGCGTGCTGGGGATTTTCCTCAACCGCAAGAACGTAATCGTTCTGTTGATGGCAATCGAGCTGATGCTGCTGGCCGTGAATTTCAACTTCATCGCCTTTTCGCACTACCTCTCCGATACGGCGGGGCAGATTTTCGTGTTCTTCATCCTGACGGTGGCCGCGGCGGAATCCGCAATCGGCCTTGCCATTCTGGTGGTGCTGTTCCGCAACCAGAGCACCATCAATATTGAAGACCTGGATAGCCTCAAAGGCTAAGCAGATACCAACAAACGAGAAGCCAGAAAATGGATATGAAGAGCTTTTATCTGCTGATTGCCCTCGCGCCGCTGGCGGGGTCCATCATTGCAGGCTTGTTTGGCTGGGCGATAGGACGCCGCGCCGCACACCTGGTGACGATTACAGGTGTGGCGGTGTCGGCGGTGCTGTCGCTCAAGGTGCTCCACGGTTTTCTGAACGGTGGGGCAGTATTTAACGAAACGGTGTACACCTGGCTGACCGTCGGCGGCATGGAGTTCTCTGTCGGCTTCCTGGTGGACAGCCTGACCGCGATGATGCTGGTGGTGGTGACTTCGGTGTCGCTGATGGTGCATATCTATACCATCGGCTATATGTCGGAAGACCCGGGCTACCAGCGTTTCTTCAGCTATATCTCGCTGTTTACCTTCTCGATGCTGATGCTGGTGATGAGCAACAACTTCATCCAGCTGTTCTTCGGCTGGGAAGCGGTGGGGCTGGTGTCCTACCTGTTGATTGGCTTCTGGTACAAGCGTCCGACCGCGATCTACGCCAACCTCAAGGCTTTTCTGGTCAACCGTGTGGGTGACTTCGGTTTCCTGCTGGGTATCGGTCTGGTGCTGGCGCACTTCGGCGGCTCGCTGAACTACAGCGATGTGTTCGCCGCCTTGCCGCAAGTGAAAGACCAGACGATCCAGATCATCCCGGGGGTGGAGTGGTCGCTGATGACCGTGACCTGCATCCTGCTGTTCGTTGGCGCGATGGGTAAATCGGCACAGTTCCCGCTGCATGTGTGGCTGCCCGACTCGATGGAAGGCCCGACCCCGATCTCGGCACTGATCCACGCCGCGACCATGGTGACAGCCGGTATCTTTATGGTGTCGCGCATGAGCCCGATGTTCGAGCTGTCCGACACCGCGCTGAACTTCGTGATGATCACCGGTTCGATCACTGCCTTGTTCATGGGCTTCCTCGGCATCGTACAGAACGACATCAAGCGCGTGGTGGCTTACTCCACGCTGTCGCAGCTGGGTTATATGACTGTGGCGCTGGGCGCTTCGGCCTACTCGGTGGCCATGTTCCATGTGATGACCCACGCCTTCTTCAAGGCGCTGCTGTTCCTGGCGGCCGGTTCGGTCATTATCGGCATGCACCACGAGCAGGACATGCGCAAGATGGGCGGCCTGCGCAAATACATGCCGGTTACCTGGATTACCAGCTTGCTGGGTAGCTTGGCGCTGATCGGTACCCCGTTCTTCTCCGGCTTCTACTCCAAGGATTCCATCATTCTGGCGGTAGAGAACAGCAATCTGGCGGCTTCCGGTTTTGCCACCTTCGCAGTACTGGCCGGCGTATTCGTGACGGCGTTTTACAGCTTCCGCATGTACTTCCTGGTGTTCCACGGCAAGGAGCGCTGGATGGATGCGGCGCACCCGGCCAGCCATCATGGTGACCATGCCGACGAAGAGCCGGATCACGACCATCATCATGGCCTGGGTCCGAACGACAAGCCGCACGAAAGCCCGTGGGTGGTGACCCTGCCGCTGGCGCTGCTGGCGATCCCGTCGGTACTGATCGGCTTCTTTGCCGTCGGCCCGCTGGTAGGCGGTGACTTCTTCAAGGGGGTGCTGTTCACCGATCTGGCGGCGCACCCGGGCTTGGCCGGCGTGATCCCGCACGCACAGCACGCTGTCGAGATGGGCATGCATGCTTTTGTGACGCTGCCGTTCTGGCTGGCGCTGTCCGGTGTGGTGACCGCATGGGTGTTCTATATGAAGGCACCGCAGATTCCGGCCGCCATCAAGAAGACTTTCGCCCCGGTCAATACCCTGCTGGAAAACAAGTACTACCTGGACGAGATCTACTTTGCGGTGTTCGCCAAGGGTAGCCGTGCGTTGGGGACCTTCTTCTGGAAGATCTGCGACATGCTGCTGATCGACGGCCTGATCGTGAACGGTTCGGCCAAGCTGGTGGGTTCGTTCTCGCGCGTGGTACGCCGCATGCAGACCGGTTTCATCTACAGCTACGCCACCACCATGATTATCGGTGTACTGGCCCTGATCACCATCTGGTTCTCGCAGCTTATCCTCGGATAAGCGCGGTATCGGGATTGAAATAACAAATAGGTTTTGACTATGTTATCTAATCTGTTAAGTCTGGTGATCTGGGTGCCTATCGCCGCCGGCTTGCTAGTTCTGGCTACCGGGGGGGATCAGCGTGCTGTTCTCGCCCGCTGGCTGGCGCTGGCCGGTGCGGCGCTGGGTTTCCTGGTATCACTGCCGCTGTTCCTGAATTTCGATGTGCTTAATGGCGGCATGCAGTTCGAAGAGATGCGGCCGTGGATTGCCGCCCTCAATATCAACTACAACCTGGGCGTGGACGGCATCTCGATGCTGTTTATCGTGCTCAACAGCTTTATCACCCTGATGGTGATTCTGGCCGGCTGGGAAGTGATACAGAAACGGGTGGCGCAGTATATGGCGGCCTTCCTGATCATGTCCGGCCTGATCAATGGTGCTTTCGCCGCACTGGACGCGATCCTGTTTTACGTGTTCTTCGAGGCGATGCTGATCCCGATGTATCTGATCATCGGTGTCTGGGGTGGCCCGCGCCGCGTGTACGCGTCGATGAAGTTCTTCCTGTACACGCTGTTGGGTTCGCTGCTGATGCTGGTGGCCTTCATCTGGCTGTACTTTGCTGCCGGCAAGACCTTCTCCATCCTGGCCTTCCAGGACCTGATGGGCATTCCGCTGAACGTGCAGATCCTGCTGTTCATCGCCTTCTTCATGTCGTTCGCGGTGAAAGTGCCGATGTGGCCGGTGCATACCTGGCTGCCGGATGCGCACGTCGAGGCGCCAACCGGCGGCTCCATGGTGCTGGCGGCGATCACGCTGAAGATCGGTGCCTACGGTTTCCTGCGATTCGCGCTGCCCATCCTGCCGGATGCCGCGCGTGAGCTGGCGCCCATCATCGTCGGCCTGTCGCTGGTGGCGGTGGTGTATATCGGCCTGGTGGCACTGGTGCAGACCGATATGAAGAAACTGGTCGCCTACTCGTCGATCTCGCACATGGGTTTTGTCACCCTGGGCTTCTTCCTGTTTGCCGGTAACGAGCTGAACGTGTGGGCGGTCGAGGGTGCCATCGTGCAGATGGTCAGCCACGGCTTCATCTCCGCCGCGATGTTCTTCTGCATCGGCGTGATGTACGACCGCGTGCACAGCCGCAATATCGCCGACTACGGTGGTGTGGCCAACAAGATGCCTATCTTCGCCGCCTTTATGGTGCTGTTTGCCATGGCCAACTCCGGCCTGCCGGCGACCTCCGGTTTTGTCGGCGAATTCATGGTGATCATGGGCGCGATCCAGGTGAATTTCTGGGTGGCGGCACTGGCATCGCTGACGCTGATCTTCGGCGCTGCCTACACCCTGTGGATGGTCAAGCGGGTGATCTTCGGCGAAGTGGGCAACCATCACGTGGAAGAACTGAAGGACGTGAACAAGCGCGAATTCCTGGTGCTGGCGGTATTGGCGCTGGCCGTGCTGGGCATGGGCCTGTATCCGCAAGCCTTCGTCGACAAGATGCATCTGTCGGTGAATGACCTGATCGCGCATGTTGCGCAAAGCAAGCTGTAAGGCCACAAGGAAAACGTAATGAATTGGGCTGATCTTAACCTGATGCCGGCATTGCCCGAGATCTTCCTGCTCGCGGCGCTGTCGTTCATCCTCGTACTCGACCTTTTCATCCCCGATGAAAAGCGTGGCATCACCTATGGCTTGTCGCTGCTGACGCTGGCGCTCTGCGCCGTGCTGCAAGTTGCGACTTTCGAGCCGTTTGCGACGCATACCTTCTCCGGCATGTTTGTCGACGATCCGATGGCCGACATCATCAAGGTGGCCATGTATGCGGTGACGGCCGCCGTGCTGGTGTATTCCCGCCAGTATGTGGCCGACCGCGGCATGTTCCGCGGCGAGTACTACACCCTGTCGCTGTTCGCGCTGTTGGGCATGAACGTGATGGTGTCTTCCTCGCATTTCCTGACCCTGTACATCGGTCTGGAACTGTTGTCGCTGGCACTGTATGCGCTGATCGCTCTGCGTCGTGATTCGGCACAGGGCACCGAAGCGGCGATGAAGTACTTCGTACTGGGTGCACTGGCCTCGGGCATGCTGCTGTACGGTATGTCCATGGTGTACGGTGCCACCGGCTCGCTGTATATCAGTGAAATCGCCGCATCCATCGCCTCCGGGCAGAGCAATGCCGTACTGCTGGTGTTTGGTCTGGTGTTCCTGGTGGCCGGCCTTGCCTTCAAGCTGGGTGCGGTGCCGTTCCATATGTGGGTGCCTGACGTTTACCAGGGCTCGCCGATCGCGGTGACGCTGATGATAGGCGCGGCGCCCAAGCTGGCGGCCTTCGTCTTTATCATCCGCATTCTGGTGCAGGGCTTGGGCGAACTGTCCGGCGAATGGCAGGGCATGCTGGTACTGATCGCGGCGCTGTCGATGATGATCGGTAACGTTGCCGCCATCGCGCAGACCAATATCAAGCGCATGCTGGCCTACTCGACCATCTCGCACATGGGCTTCCTGCTGCTGGGCCTGCTGTCTGCCAACGAGCAGGGCTACGCTGCGGCCATGTTCTACGCCATGATCTATGTGCTGACGACGCTGGCCGG
>NZ_JBOFOO010000145.1:0-20227 GCF_051659485.1 Craterilacuibacter sp.
TGGGCGATCATCTCCACCGTCGCCGCCGGAATGTCGTAAATCTCGCTGTGCATCTTGTGATCGGCAATATTGTCGACCCGCACCGGCTGAAAGGTGCCGGCACCGACATGCAGGGTGACATAGGCAAGCTTCACGCCGTGCGCCTCAAGGCGGGCCAGCATTTCATCGGTAAAGTGCAGGCCGGCTGTCGGCGCGGCGACCGCGCCCTGCTCCTTGGCATACACAGTCTGGTAACGTGCGTCGTCGTCGCTGTCGGTGTCGCGCTCGATATAAGGCGGCAACGGCAGCTTGCCCGAAGCCTCAAGGATATCGAACAGGTTTTCCGTATCCAGAAAACGCAGTTTAAACAGTTCGCCCACACGCTCGACCATCTCGGCCTGCCAGCGTCCGGCAAACACCAGCCGCGTGCCCGGCTTGGGCGATTTGGACGCGCGCACATGCGCCAGCGCCGTATGTTCATCCAGCACCCGCTCGATCAGGGCTTCAATTTTGCCGCCCGAGGCT
Organism: Craterilacuibacter sp.; assembly: GCF_051659485.1. Taxonomy (NCBI): domain Bacteria; kingdom Pseudomonadati; phylum Pseudomonadota; class Betaproteobacteria; order Neisseriales; family Neisseriaceae; genus Craterilacuibacter; species Craterilacuibacter sp. The sequence goes on from NZ_JBOFOO010000145.1 coordinate 505, forward strand.
TTTTCGCCAAACAGACGCGCCTTGATCACCCGCGTATCGTTGAAAACCAGGACATCACCCGCGCTGAGCAAGCTTGGCAGATCGACAAACATCTTGTCGGTCAGCGCACTGCCGGCGACATGCAAAAGCCGGCTGGCGCCGCGCGTTTGTGGAGGATACTGGGCAATCAGGTGTTCGGGCAGGTGATAATCAAAATCAGACAGTTGCATGATGAAGCACTATTCAAGGCAAATGCGGGCGATTATACCCCTGCCACCTGTCCTGCGGCACGCAGCTTGCATGAGCAGTCAGGCTTTGCGCCAGATCAAGCCATATTTTAAGCGACAGGTACAAAATCGCAGCCATGCAGTAGAATGCCCGCCAATGCTAGTGTTTTAGCTCTACATACCCGCACGACAATAGCCATTTCAACTGCATGCACCTACTTGAATTTCTGCTAAAGCTGGACTTATTGCCGACATTTGCGGCAAACTTGCGTACATGATGAAAGCTGACTCTGCTCCGGATGCACGCCGTATTCTGGTTTTGCATGGCCCCAACCTCAATCTTCTCGGGTTGCGCGAGCCACAACACTACGGTAGCGACACGCTGGAAGATATCAACCAGCGCCTGCACCTGCAGGCTCAGGCCGCCGGTTTTGCACTGGAAACCCTGCAAAGCAATGCCGAGCATGTGCTGATCGATCGTGTGCACGCGGCGCTTGCCGACGGCACGGCCTTCATCATCATCAATCCCGCCGCCTTCACCCATACCAGCGTTGCGCTGCGTGATGCGATGGCCGGCGTCAAGATTCCCTTTATCGAAGTGCACCTGTCCAATGTGCATGCCCGTGAACCCTTCCGCCAGCATTCCTATTTTTCGGATCTGGCAGTCGGCGTCATCTGCGGACTGGGCGCTTCCGGTTACGAACTCGCACTGGCCCATGTGCTCACTGCCCTCCGCCAGTCGCGCTAAGCCAACAACTCATAAAGAAATTAGGATCAGCATGGACCTGCGTAAACTGAAAAAACTGATCGATCTGGTAGAAGAATCCGGCATTGCCGAGCTGGAAGTGACCGAGGGCGAAGAGAAAGTCCGCATTACCCGTGTTTCGCAACAGCACCAGATGTTTGCCCAACCCATGCAATACCAGCTGCCACAAGCCGCACCCGCGGCGGCCCCGGTAGCCGCCGCCCCGGTAGCCGCCGAAGTGACCCCGGCCAATAACGCCAATGCGGTCAAGTCGCCTATGGTCGGCACCTTCTACCGCTCATCCAGCCCGGGCTCCAAGGCATTTATTGAAGTGGGCCAGCAGGTCGCCGTCGGCGATAAACTGTGCATTATCGAAGCGATGAAGCTGATGAATGAAATCGAAGCCGACCGTGCCGGTGTGGTCACGGCTATCGTTGCCGAAGATGGCCAGCCGGTGGAATACGGCGAACCGCTGTTCATCATCGAATAAGGCTGTACACCCGTCACGAGCAGAAGAGCAAGACGCGGATCGTTCGCCGGTCGGCCTCTTGCTCTTTGCCTTTCTCACGCCTTGCGGAGATATGATTCATGTTCGAAAAAATCCTGATCGCCAACCGTGGTGAAATCGCGCTGCGTATCCAGCGTGCCTGCCGCGAAATGGGCATCAAAACCGTGGTGGTGTATTCCGAAGCCGACCGCGAAGCCAAATACGTCAAGCTGGCCGACGAGTCGGTATGCATCGGCCCGGCGCCATCCAGCAAAAGCTATCTGCATGTGCCGGCCATCATCGCCGCCGCTGAAGTGACCGATGCCCAAGCCATCCACCCCGGCTACGGCTTCCTGTCGGAAAACGCCGACTTTGCCGAGCGTGTCGAGCAGTCCGGCTTCGTATTTATCGGGCCGCGCGCGGAAACCATACGCCAGATGGGCGACAAGGTTTCGGCCAAGCACGCCATGATCGCCGCCGGCGTTCCCTGCGTGCCGGGTTCGGAAGGGGCGCTGCCGGATGACGACAGCGAAGCCATTATCCAGATCGCCAAGAAGATCGGCTATCCGATCATTATCAAGGCATCCGGTGGTGGTGGTGGCCGCGGCATGCGCGTGGTACACACCGAATCGGCATTGCTCAATGCGGTGGATATGACGCGTACCGAAGCGGGTGCCGCCTTTGGCAACCCGACCGTGTACATGGAGAAATACCTGCAGGAACCGCGCCATATCGAAATCCAGATTCTGGCCGACGAATACGGCGATGCGATCTATCTGGGCGAGCGCGACTGCTCGATGCAGCGTCGCCACCAGAAAATCATCGAAGAAGCACCGGCACCGGGCATTACCGACAAGCAGCGGAAGAAAATCGGTGAAGCCTGCGCCCAAGCCTGCCGCCGCATCGGCTACCGTGGCGCCGGCACCTTCGAATTCCTGTATGAAAACGACGAGTTCTACTTTATCGAAATGAACACCCGGGTACAGGTCGAACATCCGGTGACCGAGCTGATTACCGGCATCGATATCGTGCAGGAACAGATCCGCATCGCCGCCGGCGAAAAGCTGCGTTACAAGCAAAAAGACGTGCATCTCAAGGGCCACTCTATCGAGTGCCGTATCAATGCCGAAGATCCGTTTACCTTTGTCCCGTCTCCGGGCAAGATCGACGGCTATCATCCGGCCGGCGGCCCCGGTATCCGTATCGATTCGCACATTTATCAGGGTTACACCGTACCTTCACACTACGATTCCATGGTCGGCAAGGTGATTTCCTACGGCGACACCCGCGAACAGGCGATGGCGCGCATGCGTGTCGCCCTGTCCGAAATGGCCATCTCCGGCATCAAGACCAATATTCCGCTGCATCAGGAACTGCTGCTGGATAGCGCATTCCGTCGTGGCGGCACCAGCATTCACTATCTGGAAGAGCGCCTCGCCCAGATGAAAAAAGGAAACTGAATATGGCCTGGCAACAAGCCACCATTGATACCGACTCGGCTGTCGCCGAAAAATTTGCCGATGCACTGATGGATGCCGGCTGCCTGTCGGCATCCATCGAGGATGCGCTGGCCGGCACCGAGGCCGAGCAGCCGATCTTCGGCGAGCCGGGCGAACCGGTCGAGCAGATGTGGAAAAACAGCAAGATCATCGCGCTGTTCGAAGAAGACGCCGATCTGCTGCTGATGATCGCCGCCGCCGCGACGGCCTGCGCCATCGCCCTGCCCCCTTACACGCTGGAGCGGGTAGAAGAGCAGGACTGGGTGCGTCTGACCCAGAGCCAATTTGACCCTATCCGCATCTCCGAGCGCTTGTGGATCACCCCGACTTGGCATGATGCGCCGGACGCAAACGCGATCAACCTGCAACTCGATCCCGGTCTGGCTTTCGGTACCGGTAGTCACCCGACCACCCGTTTGTGCCTGCAATGGCTGGACGCCAGCATCAAGGGCGGCGAATCGGTACTCGACTACGGTTGCGGCTCCGGCATTCTGGCCATTGCGGCGCTCAAGCTTGGTGCCAACGAAGTCACCGGTGTCGATATCGACCCGCAAGCAGTGCGTGCCAGCATTGATAATGCGGCGCAAAACGGGGTCAGCGGCATGTTCTGTCTGCCGGATGCGACGCCTGCCACCAAGGTCGACGTGGTTGTCGCCAATATTCTGGCCAACCCGCTGCGTCTATTGGGTGAAATGCTGGCCAGCCACGTCAAGACCGGCGGCAACATCGTCCTCTCCGGCATCCTGCAAGAGCAGGCCGAAGAGCTGTCCGCCATCTACGCGGCCTGGTTCGAGATGGATGCGCCGGTGTTTGACGAAGGCTGGACCCGACTGACCGGAACGCGACGCGCCTGAATCATGCCAACTACACAATGCCCACAGTGCCAGACCCGTTTCAAGGTGAGCGATGCACAACTGGCCGTCGCCAGCGGTTTTGTCCGCTGCGGGCGTTGTGCGCATGTATTCAATGCTTCCGATTACCTGCAGGACATACCTCCGCCAGTGCCGGCTGCCGAGCCGCTGCCTGCACGCACGCCGGCAGACGACTTCGAGCTGGAGCTGCCGGATTTCGACCCGGCCGACTACCCGCCAACGCCTGCCGAAGCTGCCGGGCCGGCCATGATGCAGGCCGAAGCCGAAGCGGAACCCTGGCCGGCAGAAGAAGAACTGCCGCCACCAGCACCAGAAAACCCGGAGCTGGCGGAGTTCCAGCAAGCCTTGGCCGATGCTTTACGTAGCCCCAAGCAGGCCTCGCGCAGCATAGAGCCACCTGAGACGCCCCAAGCGACAGCGCCGCTGCCGGAAATGCCGCTGGGCAATCCCTTTGACGACGCCGTGGCCGAGCCGGATACCCTGCGCACAGCGCGCACAAGGCTGGAGCCGTCGATGGACGATAGCCGGCCCCCGGAGCCTGCCTTCGAGCATCCCACCCCGGCCGCTGCCGAGCCTAGCGCGCCGGCAGACCACAAACCCGCATCCAGGCGTGGCGGACTGAATGCCTTGCTGGCGGTGGCCAGCATAAGCGGTTTATTCATCCTCGCCGGCCAACTGGTCTACCTGAACCGCACCCGCATCAGTGCCGAGCTGCCCGAGCTGCGCCCGACACTGGAGCAGGTGTGCACCAATCTGGGCTGCACGGTTCCCCTGCCCACCGACCGCCAGCTGCTGCGTACCGAATGGTCGGAGCTGACGGTGGTGCCGGATCACCCTGGCCTCGTCCAGTTCACCGCCACGCTGAAAAACCATGCCCGCTATCCGCAAGCCTGGCCGGCGATGGAGCTGACACTGACCGACAGTGAAGACCGGGTACTGGTACGCAAGGTGCTGCCCCCTGCCGAATATTTGCCCGCCGCCGAACTCAAGGCCGGACGCTTTGCCGCCGGCAGTCAGGTACGCATCAGCCAACGCTTCGACGCTGCACGCCTGGGCGCGCGCAACGGCTCGCTGGGCTATAGCGTGAACTGGCTGTATCCGTGAGTAGCGAATTCGGTGTGACCACCATACAACACACAGAAAATGATGATGCTCTGTTTTTGCGAGCAGATAATTTAATTCATGAAGCTAAAAACAGTGGCCGCAACCAAGTTGGTATAGGGTAAAAATGTGTGAATACCTGAATTTTAAAGGCAAAACCATCTTGGTAACGGGAGGCACTTCGGGTATAGGCAAAGCCACCGCAAAATTGTTCAAGCAATTGGGTGCAACCGTATTTGCGACCGGCCGTCGCCTCGAGGCGGGTGCTGCGCTAGAAGCGGAGGGCATTGGTTTTTTACCGGCTAACCATCAGGACATGGCTGACTGTGAAAGGGTAGTGCAAACCGTAATAAGCAAAACAGGCCGCTTAGACGTGTTGTTCAACAATGCCGGTTGGATTTTTCTGGCCGATGCCGAGCATTCGAGCGAAGCTGACTGGCAGAAGATCCTTGATCTCAATGTCGTCGGAACATGGCGCATGGCCAAAGCGGTGATCCCCCATATGCGCGACCAAGGTGGCGGCGTTATTGTGAACAATGCATCAGACTGGGGACTAAAAGGCGGGCGAAATGCCGTGGCATATTGCAGTAGCAAAGGTGCGGTGGTGCAAATGACGAAGGCCTTGGCCTTAGACCATGGACCAGATGGCATTCGGGTAAATGCAGTATGCCCTGGAGACACCGTAGTGGAATGGTGGGAGTCTGGCCAGTATGAGGGAATGTCCGAAGTCAGCCCCGTTGCCGAGGCTCAGAATAAGGCCAAAGAATGGGTCCCCTTAGGGCGCTTGGGTTGTGGTGAGGATGTAGCTAAAGCCGTGGTTTTTCTGGCGAGCGAGTTGGCTGAATACATTACCGGCATTGCTTTGCCGGTAGATGGTGGCAATACCGCACAATAATAAAATGAAAACACCCATCCGTCTGGATGGGTGTTTTTGCATCGGCAGCAGGCGAAGGTCTAGTCGCCGAACTCGCTCTTGGGCGAGCGCTCCAGCAATTGCTCGACCACCTCTTGCGGCTGGGCGCCGTGATAGAGCAAAGCACACACGGCGGCCGTAATCGGCATATCGACTTCCAGCCGCTCAGCCATATTCAGCACTTCGCGTGCGGTGGAGACCCCCTCGGCCACATGCCCAAGCTCGGCCAGCACCACATCCAGCGGCTTGTTCTCGGCCAGCTTGAGCCCCACCTGACGGTTGCGCGATAGCGCACCGGTGCAGGTCAGGATCAGGTCGCCGACGCCAGACAAACCCAGCATGCTTTGCTGGCTGGCGCCCATAGCGACGGCCAGACGGGTGATCTCGGCCAGGCCGCGGGTAATCAGCGCCGCACGGCTATTCATCCCCAACCCCATGCCGTCGGCCACGCCGGTGGCAATCGCCATCACGTTCTTGACTGCACCGCCCACTTCGACGCCGACCAGATCGTCATTGGCGTAAATACGCAATAGCGGGCTGTGCAGCAAGCGTGCGTACTCGCTGGCAAAGGCCGCGTTTTCCGACCCCAGTGTCACCGCCGCCGGCATGCCTTGCGCCACTTCGCGCGCAAAACTCGGCCCGGACAGGGTGCCGCTACGTGTCAGATGCGGCATCTCTTCGTCCACCACCTGATGCGGCAGCAGACTGGAGCCGGCCTCGAAACCCTTGCAGGCCCACAATAGCGGCACATCATCCTGACGCAAGGCTTTGAGTGCCCGCAAGCTGGGGCGCAGGCCGGCAATCGGCGTCACCACCAACACCAGCTCGGCATCAGCCACCGCAGCAGACAGCTCGGCTGTCAGCGCCAGCGAGGCCGGCAAGGGGCAGCCATCCAGATAGCGGCGGTTGACGCCTTCCTCTGTCAGCGCCGCCATCAGCGCGGCATCGCGCCCCCACAAAGTCACTTCGTGCTGGCGGGCGAAGGCAATAGCGAGTGCAGTTCCCCAGGCACCCGCGCCCAATACGGCAAGTTTCATCTACTGCTCCCGTTCATCACAATCCCCACAGGGTATTGATGCGGGCAAAACCGCTCGCACCATCGCGGTGCTTGACCTTGACCCAGCCGGCCTGTGCCGGCGCGATCAGCTCGACCACCGCATCCTTGTCCAGACGATAGGCAACGGCGGCACTATCCGCAGCGGCGACTCTCACCTCGGCCGAAGCCGAGGTGACCACCAGCATGCGCTGCACAGACAAGGCTGCGGCAGGAATCCAGGCAATACCGCCACTGGCATCGCGTACCCGCGCCCACTCTTTCTGGGTGGATAGCACTTCGACCGGATAGTAGCGGCTGACAACAAACAGCTTTTTGGCATTCAGCGCCGGCGCATCATACAGCGAGACACCGGTTTCCTTGACCGAACGGAATTCCAGCGCAAACACCGGCGCGGCGGCAGACGCCGCCAGCACCAGCGCGGCCAGTGTATGGCTTAGCTTCATGATAATCAGGCGTTACCGGCTTCGGCCATCTGCGCGCGCTGCTGCATATACAGCGCCTCGAAGTTGATCGGTGCCAGCAGTACCGGCGGGAAGCCGGCGCGATTCACCAGACTGGAGACGGTTTCGCGTGCATACGGGAACAGGATGTTGGGGCAAGCCACACCCAGAATCGGATCGATATCTTCAGCCGGGATGTTTTCGATGCGGAAGATGCCGGACTGCGCCACTTCGCACAGGAACATGGTTTTGTCGGCCAGCTTGGCGGTGACGGTGATATTCAGCGTGCACTCGAAGAAGCCGTCATCAATCTGCTTGCCTTCGCTACCCAGCTGCATGTCGATTTCAGGCTGAGCCTGCTCAAGGAAGACCGCAGGGGCGTTGGGCACCTCCAGCGACAGATCCTTGACGTAGATTTTTTCGATGGAGAATACCGGCTGTACTTCTTGTTGTTCGCTCATAACAGATCTCGTAAAGATATTGGGTAAGAAAACATAAGGCTCAAGCAGATTCGCATCATCGCATGAAAGCGTGAACGACGGCCACTCAGTCAGCCAGCAGCACGTCCAGCTTGCCGGCATGGGCCAGCGCTTCCAGATCGTCGCAGCCCCCGACATGGGTTTCGCCGATGAAGATTTGCGGCACGGTACGGCGGCCGGTGATGCCCATCATGCTGTCGCGGGCAACAGGATCAAGGTCGATACGGACTTCCTCAATCTGCTCTACGCCCTTGCTTTTAAGGATCTGCTTGGCACGAATGCAATAAGGGCAGACCGCAGTGGTGTACATGGTGACTATTTTCATTTTGTGCCTCGCCCTCAAGGTGTGATCGGTAAACCGCGATTATAACGTCAACTCGCTGCCGCTATGCGGGCATAGCGTGCCAGCACCCCGTCCAGCAGCGCATCCAGATTCGGCTGCAGCTCGCTAGCACGCGAACTATTGATGATGGCCACGATAGCGAGACGCTCGCCATCCGGAGCCAGCCAGTAACCGGCCAGCGCGCGCACGCCGGACAAGGTTCCGGTTTTCAGGCGCAGGCGCGGCCCCCATTGTCCCAGACGCTGCTTGAGCGTGCCGCTTGCGCCGGCCACCGGCAAGCTGGCGATAAACTCGGCGGCATAGGGGCTACGCGCCGCTGCACGCAACAATTCGCCCAGTTCGCGCGCCGACACCCGTTCGCGCCGCGACAGGCCGGCACCGTTTTCCAGCACCAGGCCTTGTCCATCCAAGCTGTTGGCCGCCAGCACCTGCCCGACCACGCGACGGGCATCGGCGATGGTATCGCCGCTGACCGGGCGCTCGGCGCCCAGCGTCAAGAACAGGCTGCGCGCCATGGTGTTATTGCTGTACTGGTTGATGGCGGCCAAGGCCTGCACCAAGGGCGGCGAGCTGTAGCGTGCCAGGCGCCGCGCATCTACCGGTGTCCTGCCTACGGCAAAACCGGCCGGCCCCAAGCCGCCCAGCCTTGCCCAGCGCGCGGCAAAGGCCTGCGCGGCATAGTCATCGGCCGACAGTACATTGACAAAGCTGCTTGCGCCGTCACAGACACGCGGCAAGCTGCCGCTGACGCGGATCTGGCTACCCTGCTGGCGGATTTCGACGCGGCGGCGCACATCGCCGCAACGGCTCTCGCCACGATCGCCGCCATCACTCAGTTCCGAGAGCAGCGTCACGCCGGACAAGGCCGGCTCCAGCACCACCCGCGCCGCGCCGCCCTCGTTGTAATAATGCAACCAGGCCACCTTGAGATGGGTCAGGTGGGTATCGGGTGCGACGGCAAAGGCACGCTCGGCATCGGCATCGAAATCGTCGGCACTGCCGCTGCCGCTAAAAGCGCCCTTATCCAGCACCAGCCGCCCACTGATACGCGTCACACCGCGCAGGCGCAACTCGCCCAGCAGCGCATCCAGCGCCGGCAGGTCAAATAAGGGATCGCCACGCCCCAGCCAGACAAGATCGCCCTGCAAGGTATCGCCGACGATGGGCGCGCTCGCCAGCAGATCGCTATGCCAGCGCCACGCCGGCCCCAACGTCTCCAGCGCGGCAAAACTGGTCACCAGCTTCATGGTCGAGGCCGGATTGACCGCCACATCGGCGCGATGCTCGGCCAGTACGTCAGGGCTTCCGACCCTGCCCACCCACAGCGCAACTTCATCCGCGCGCAAGCCGGCCAGATCAAGCGATTCTGCCTTCAAGGGCAACGCCAGCGCGGCCAGCAGGCTAGCCAATAGGTAAGCGTGCTTCATCACATCTCCGTCGGATCGACATCCAGCGACCAGCGCAGGCCACGGGCAGCCTTGCGCCCCAGCCCTGCAAGCACCGGCAGCAAGCTATCCAGAAACTGGTGCAAGGCACGCCGGTCGGCACACTCGATCACCAGTTGCATGCGCTCGCGCCCGGCCAGACGCGCCATGGTGGCCGGCGCCGGCCCGAATAACGCCACCGGCCCCGCCCATGCGCCGGCTTCGTCCTTGACCTGCTGCAAAAAAGCGTCGGCTTCGTGTGCCGCATGCGCATCGGCGCGCAGCAAAGCCTGAAAAATAAGCGGCGGAAAATGTGCATCACGCCGTGCCGCCAGCTCGCGGATGGCGAAACCGTCAAAGTCGTGCGCCACCAGCGACAGATACAAGGGATGCTCTGGCCATTGCGTCTGCACCAGCACTTCGCCGCGCAGGCCAGCGCGGCCGGCACGCCCGGCCACCTGCATCAGCATGGAAAACAGGCGTTCACCGGCACGAAAATCGGCCGAATACAGGCCGCCATCGGCGCCCAGCACCAGCACCAGACTCAGGGCACCAAAGTCATGTCCCTTGGCCAGCATCTGGGTGCCGATCAGGATATCCACCTCGCCGGCGTGCACCTTGCGGTAGACCTCGTCCCACGCATCCTTGCTGCGGGTACTGTCGCGGTCTATGCGCAAGACGCGCGCCTCGGGCAACAGGCGCTGGATGGCCGACTCCAGCCGCTGCGTGCCTTCGCCCAAGGGCTGGATGTCGAGATTGCCGCAATCCGGGCATACGCGCGGTACGGCTTCTTCCCAGCCGCAATGGTGGCAACGCAACACGCGCTGCATCAGATGCAACACCAGCTTGCTGGAGCAGCGCTTGCAACCCGAGGTCCAGCCGCATTGCGGGCAGGCCAGCACCGGCGAGTAACCGCGCCGGTTGATAAATACCAGGCTCATCTCGCGCCGCTGCAGCCTTTTTTGCAAAGCCGCCACCACCGGCTCGGACAGGCCGTCAGTCAGGCGCAGCAAGCGCGTATCGACCAGATGGACCGCCGGCAAGACGGCGCCGGCATGCGCACGCTCGCGCAAATACAGGCGGCGATAACGGCCGGCCTCGGCATTGGCCACCGTTTCCAGACTGGGCGTCGCGCTGCCCAGTACAATGGGCACGCCGGCGTCGCGGGCGCGCCAGATAGCCAGATCGCGGGCATGGTAGCGCAGGCCGTCCTGCTGCTTGAGTGAGCCGTCGTGCTCTTCGTCCACCACGATCAGCCCCAGCGCAGGCAGCGGAACGAATACCGACAGCCGGGTGCCGATCACGATGCCGGCACGCCCCTGCCAGGCATCAACCCAAGCTTCCAGCCGCTCGCCATCGGCCAGCGAACTATGTAGCGCGGCGATGCGGGTGGCCGGGAAACGGCCGGCAAAGCGTTGCAGCAACTGCGGCGTCAGGCTGATTTCCGGCACCAGTACCAGCACCTGACGGCCGGCAGCCAGCGCGCATTCGATCAGGCGCAGATAGACTTCGGTCTTGCCGCTACCGGTCACCCCTTGCAACAGCCAACTCTGGAAATGGCCGAAACTGGCGCTAATGGCATCCAGCGCGGCCTGCTGCTCTTGATTCAAACCGGGTCCGGCGGCAACGGCCAGTTCGGGTAGCGCGGGTAACACCCGCTCGGCCTTGCCCTCTTCCTGCCATTGCGCCAGCACCTTGCCCGCCTGCATAGAGACGGCACGCAAAGCCGCCAAAGGCAATGCCCCACCCTGTAAAGCCTGCCACAAGGCCAGCCGTGCACGCTGACGTGGCGGCGGCGCCTCGGCGAGACCCACAGTCGTCAATCCCCAGAGCCGCCGGTCCGCCAAGCGCGCAGCTTGCGGCACGCGCAAGGCAGTCGGCAAGGCGGTAAATAGCGCAGCACCCTTGGGATAGTGGTAATAGGCGGCCACAAAATCGATCAGGCGCAATAGTGCGGCAGGCAAGGGCGGCAACTCGTCAAATACACCCGCCACAGGCTTTATTTTCGCCGGATCAAGTGCCGGACTCACCACACCGCTACTGACCACGGCACACTGCTTGCGACCGCGAAAGTTCACCTCTACCCGTGTACCGGGTGCGAGTGCCGCCGGCGCAAGATAGGTGAATGTCCCGTGCAAGGGCACATCCAGCAGCACCTCGACTGTTTCGAATGTATCCATCTTTACCCTGCTAGCACGCAAAACCATATCTGGCGCGGGTTTGCGCAAGCTGTACACAATTTTTGTGGATAACTTTGTGCACAACCCTGAGAAAACCGCTGGAAAAGCCGGCAGGCCTGCCGTTTCTGTGGATTGCACAAATTTTAAACAATCGCGCAAAGCCTTATTACATAAGGGTTTGCGCGATTGATGTTTTTTTTGTTACAACAGGCTTGACAGATGACGTTCGCCGCCCGCCTGATGTGCATAACTTGGTGGATCAATGTTGGCGCCGGCTGTCAACCATGCCGTACGCCCGTATTAAAATGCCATAAAGATACGCATTGACCTTAGCCGTGATAGGCCCGCGACAGCCGGTGCACGCTCTCGACCAGTACCCCGGCGTGTGCCGGATCGGCAAATTGCGAGATGCCGTGACCAAGATTGAATACATGGCCGCTGCCACTGCCGTAAGACGCCAGAATGCGTGCCACTTCCTGCGCTATGCCCTCGGGGCTGCCGAACAAGACATTAGGGTCAAGATTGCCCTGCAAGGCGACCTTGCCGCCGACGCGGGCGCGGGCGTCACCGATATCGGTGCTCCAGTCCAGACCCAGGGCATCGGCACCGGTTTCAGCCATGGCTTCCAGCCACTGGCCACCACCCTTGGTAAACAGGATCACCGGCACGCGGCGTCCTTCGTGCTCGCGGATCAGCCCGCTGACGATCTGCTGCATATAGGACAGCGAGAACTCGCGGTAGGCAGGTCCGGTCAGCGCACCGCCCCAGGTATCGAAAATCTGTACGGCCTGCGCGCCGGCACGAATCTGGGCGTTCAGGTATTCGGTTACCGTGCGCGCATTGACATCCAGAATGTGGTGCAGCAATTCGGGGCGGCCGTACATCATCGCCTTCAGATGACGGAAGTCGGCCGAACCACCGCCCTCTATCATGTAGCACGCCAGCGTGAACGGACTGCCGGAAAAACCGATCAGCGGCACACGCCCGTCCAGCGCCTTACGGATGCTGGATACGGCGTCGAATACATACTGCAGCTTGTCTTCCACATGTGGCGCGACCAGCGCCTTGATCGCGGCTTCATCGCGCAGCGGACGCTCGAATTTAGGGCCTTCGCCATCGGCAAAATACAAGCCCAGCCCCATGGCGTCGGGCACGGTCAGAATATCGGAGAACAGGATGGCCGCATCCAGCGGAAAACGCTCCAGCGGCTGCAGTGTCACTTCGGTCGCGTAGTCCGGGCTGGTACACAAACCCATGAAGCTGCCGGCACGGGCACGCGTGGCGCGATATTCCGGCAGATAGCGTCCGGCCTGACGCATCATCCACACCGGGGTGTAGGCCACCGGCTGCTTCAGCAGCGCGCGTAAAAAGGTATCGTTTTTAAGTTGGGTCATGTGATAAGCCACGTCGTTTGCATGCCGGCCATTATACCTGCAAGCCTGCCGCCATAAAGGCAAGGACGGCATGAGCGGGCTTAGCCGGCCATGCCGTCATCAAAATGTCCGCCAGCAGCGGGCTATACGTCGGCAATCGCCTCGTTGCCCTTGGCTTCCATCCAGCCGCGACGGCTGGCAGCCTCACCCTTGCCCATCAGCATGGTAAACATGCGGCGGGTCTCGTCGGCTGCGCCGCCACGCACCTTGACCCGCGACAGGCGGCGGGTATCGGGATGCATGGTCGTGTCTTTCAGCTGCTCCGGATTCATCTCGCCCAAGCCCTTGAAGCGGGAGATGCTCCATGTGCCTTCACGTACATTTTCGCTGCGTAGCCGGTCGATGATGGCTTCCAGCTCGCCCTCGTCCAGCGCATACAGCTTGCGGGGCGGGCGGTTTTTGCCCGAGCCCGGCACATCGACACGATACAGCGGCGGCTGCGCAATATGAATATGCCCCGCAGACAGCAAGCGGGAGAAGTGGCGGTAAAACAGCGTCAGCAGCAGCACCTGAATATGCGAACCATCCACGTCGGCATCGGACAGGATGGCGATTTTGCCGTAGCGCAGGCCGGACAAATCCGCATCCTCGCCCGGTGCATGCGGGTCAACGCCGATCGCCACCGAGATATCGTGGATTTCGGCATTGGAAAACAGCTGGTCACGGTCGGTCTCCCAGCTATTGAGCACCTTGCCGCGCAAAGGCAGGATGGCCTGATATTCCTTGTCGCGCGCCAGCTTGGCCGAACCGCCGGCCGAGTCACCCTCGACCAGGAAAAGCTCGTTGCGGGCGATATCTTCACTCTCGCAATCGGTCAGCTTGCCCGGCAACACGGCCACGCCCGAGCCCTTTTTCTTCTCGACCTTTTTGACCGAGCGCAAACGCGACTGCGCCTGGCGGATGGCCAACTCGGCGATCTTCTTGCCGGCTTCTACATGCTGGTTCAACCACAGCTCGACCGGATCGCGCACCACCGATGAAATCAGCTTGAGTGCATCGCGGCTGGTGAGTTTGTCCTTGGTCTGCCCCTGAAACTGCGGATCGAGTACCCGTGCCGACAGCACGAAACGTACCCGGCTCCACACGTCCTCGGCCATCAGCTTGACGCCGCGCGGCAAGAGATTGTGCAGATCGACAAAACTCTTCACCGCATCGAACACACCGGCGCGGATGCCGGCCTCGTGCGTACCGCCCAGCGGGGTCGGAATCAGGTTGACGTAGCTCTCGCCACCACCGGCCTCATCGAACCATGCCAGCGCCCATTGCGCGCCCTCGCCCGGGGCATACTGCTCGTGATCCGGCCCGATAAAGGCTTCTGCGGCAAACAGCGGCGCAATCGGTTCGTCCCCGCCACACAACTCGGCCAGATAGCTCTTGAGGCCGTCGGGGTACTGCCAGACCCGGACTTCGTCGCCACCGGCCTTTTCCAGCGTCAGGCTGACCACCACGCCAGGCAACAGCACCGCCTTGGCACGCAGCAGACGATCCAGTTCGGTAATGGAGTAACGCGGGCTTTCGAAATACTTGCCATCCGGCCAGATACGGACGCGGGTGCCGCTGGTACGCGCCCCGCAATCGCCGATACGCGCCAGCGGCTCGATCACATCCCCGCCGGAGAAGGCCAGCTGATAAACCCCGCCTTCGCGCTTGACCTCGACTTCCAGCCGGGTAGACAAGGCATTGGTCACCGACACGCCGACACCGTGCAGGCCGCCGGAGAAGGCGTAAGCCCCCCCATCCTTCTTGTTGAACTTGCCGCCGGCGTGCAAGCGGGTAAACACCAGTTCGACCACCGCCACGTTCTCCTGCGGATGCAGGCCGACCGGAATGCCGCGGCCATCGTCCTCGACCGACAGCGAGCCATCCAGATGCACGGTTACGGCAATCTTCTTGGCAAAGCCGCCCAGCGCTTCGTCGGCGGCGTTGTCTATGACTTCCTGACAGATATGGGTGGGGTCGGTGGTACGGGTATACATCCCCGGGCGCTCTTTGACCGGCTCCAGGCCTTTGAGTACCCGTACTGAAGATTCATCGTATTGTTGGGTCATGATGTCCTGTTGAATATTATGGTCACCAACTACAGCCGGGCAAGTTCACGGTCATGCAGTCGGGACAGCAGTAATTGTGATGTCAGTGCACCGATAAGGGCGAGGAACATGTCCCACTGGGTGTCCCACCGGTCGCCCTGGGTCGCGAGAAAGGCATCGGCATCCGCGCCGATGGAGATGGCGACCCACCATTCGATCAGCTCATAGAAGGCTGAAAATGCCAGACAAAACGAGGTGACAAGCAAGGTCAGCCAGAAGCCGCGCTTGAGCGCCGTCTTTCTGAGCAAGACTTCGCGCGCCAGAATGGCCGGTACAAAACCCTGCGCCAAATGGCCCAGCCTGTCGTAGTGATTGCGGGAAAGATCCAGTGCATCGCGCAGCCACAAGCCTGCCGGTACTTCGGCATAGGTATAGTGCGCTCCCTGCAGCAGGATGGCGCTATGCAGCAGCATCAGCCACAGCGCAAGCCGCGTCCATGCGAAGCGCGGCCATAAGCCAAGCACCAGCGGCAGGCCCAGCAATACCGGCAAGGCCTCCAGCAACCAGGTTGCGCGATCATGCGGCGCGATAGCCGACCATAGCGTGATGGGTAGCAGCCATAGCAATAGCCACCACGGGCGCGACAACCGACTGGCGGGCCTCAGCCGTCGAGCCCCCGCGCATCACCGACACGCGCGATGAACTCCTCGTGCGTCTCCATGCCCTTGAGAAAGCGCGACAACTCGTGCAAGGCACGCTCGTATACGCCACGCTTAAACTCGATCACGCTGTCTATCGGTGCCCAGTAGTCGTTCCAGCGCCAGCCATCAAACTCAGGGTGATTGGTGGCGCGCAGACAAACATCGTTATCGCGCCCGACCAGCCTGAGTAAAAACCAGATCTGCTTTTGCCCTTTGTAACTGCCGCGCCACTCGCGCCTGACCCAACTGGTCGGCACCTCATAGCGCAGCCAGTCGCGCGTGCGGCCAATAATCCTGACATGGCGGGGCAGCAAGCCGACTTCTTCCATCAGTTCGCGATACATGGCAGCCTCCGGGCTTTCGCCCGGCTTGATACCTCCTTGCGGAAACTGCCACGAATGCTCGCGCACGCGTTTGCCCCAGAACACCTCATTGTGTTGATTAATGAGGATGATTCCGACATTGGGGCGGTATCCATCCCGGTCCAGCATGGTGAAACCTGCATTCATGAGTTGCGGGGATTTTTGCACATTTCACCACACCGTGCCATCGGCACGCGCCTTGATCGGCGCGGATTGTACATTTGACGCGCCGCAACAGCCGTTAAATATAATTGACGCAGCCCGTTCAGGCGGCTACAAGACAAGGAGGCACCAATTACGCCATAAGAATAAAAGAGACAACATCCATTATGCAGAGCATGGCAAAAACCACCTGGCGGGCGCCCACCCCGCCCCACTTGCGCAGCCCCTTGCCCGGCGTGACCTAAGCCCGTTTCCCCTAACTGCGCCCTCTTTCAAGCAAGTACGCAAGTAAAAGGAAACGACTGATGAGCAATTTATCCAACTGGCTAAACGAGCGCGGCATCACCCGCGTCGAATGCCTGATTCCCGATCTATCCGGTACCGCACGCGGCAAGCGTGTATCCAGCGACAGCCTGACAACAGGCAGTGAATTGCGCTTCCCTCTGGTGGGGCTGGTGCAAAGCATCAGCGGGGACTGCCAGCAACAACTGGTGCCCGCTACAGACCCCGACATGCGTCTGATCGCCGACCTTGCCAGCCTGCGCCCACTGCCTTGGGCCAGCGAGCCTACCGCCCAGCTGATTCATGATTGCCATGCCGAAGATGGCACGCCGGTTCCACAAGCTCCACGCAATGTACTCAAACGGGTACTTGCACATTATCAGGCACTGGGCTTGCAACCCATTGTGGCCCCTGAAATGGAGTTTTACCTGACAGCAGCGGCAGCCGACCCATGCCAGCCACCCGGTGCGCCCAGTGGCCGGCATGGCCAGCGCGAAACACGGCGACGCCCCTACAGCATCGATGCCGCCGATACCTTCAGCGCGGTACTCGACGATATCTACCGCTACTGCCACGAGCAGGGCATAGGTGCGGCGGCGGTATTGCATGAAGTCGGACGTGGCCAGCTGGAAATCAATCTGGATCATGGCGACGCACTGGCGTTGGCCGACCAGGTCTTCCTGTTCAAACGTACCGTACATGAAGCTGCCCGCCAGCACGGGCTGATTGCCACGTTCATGGCCAAGCCTATGGCCGATGATGCAGGCAGTGCCATGCATATCCATCAAAGCCTGATCCATCTGCAAACCGGCCTGAATGCCTTCTCCCTGCCCGATGGCAAGCCGGCACCCTGCTTTTTCCATTACATCGGCGGCTTGCAGCACTACCTGCCGGACGCCATGTTGCTGTTTGCCCCCTATGTCAATTCCTTCCGCCGGCTGGCTCCCTTCTCGGCTGCGCCTATCAATGTGGCGTGGGGCTACGATAACCGCACCTGCGGTCTGCGTATTCCGCATAGCCCGCCCGCAGCCCGCAGGGTAGAAAACCGTCTGCCGGGGGTGGATGCCAATCCTTATCTCGCCCTGGCTGCGACACTGGCATGTGGCTTGCTTGGGATCAGGCAGGAGATCAAGCCGGATGCCGCACTGCAAGGCAGTGCCTACGGCCTGCCCTATGCGTTTCCCCGCACACTAGGCAACGCCATTACCGCCTTGGAAAACAGCGAGGATCTGGCCGAAATACTCGGTGCCGAATTTGTCGCCAGTTACTGTGCTCTCAAGAAAGTGGAAGACGAGGAATTCAACCGCATCGTCACACCATGGGAGCTGCAGAACTTACTGGAATACGTCTGATGAGTTAACCGCCAGGCTGTACTTGCACAACCGTAATTTTCCCCTGAGCAAGCGCAGCAAGGCTTGCTCAGCGGCGGACTGATGACCAAGGAGAAGAAGAAAAATGCAAAAAACCACGATAGCCATCATGCTCGCCGGCCTGCTCGGCAGCCACGCAGTGCTAGCAGCCAGCAAAGAAGTCAATGTCTACAACTGGCCTGACTATATCGCAGAAGACACGGTTCCGAACTTCCAGAAGGAAACCGGGATCAAGGTGCGTTACGACGTGTACGACAGTAACGAGATCCTGCAAGCCAAACTGCTGACCGGCCAATCAGGCTACGACATCGTCGTGCCCAGTAACACTTTTCTTGCAAAGCAGATCCAGTCCGGGCTCTACCATCCGCTAGACAAGAGCAAGCTGAGCAACTACAAAGGGCTGGATCCCGAGGTAATGAAGTTGCTTGCCGAAGCCGACCCCGGCAACAAGTACGCGATACCCCACCTGTGGGGGATGAATACACTGGGAATCAACGTCGACAAGGTCAACAAGGCGCTCGGCGGAAAGCTACCGGCCAACCAGTGGGATTTGCTATTCAAGCCCGAGTACGTATCCAAGCTCAAGAACTGCGGTGTCAGCATTTTCGATTCACCATCCGAAGTCTTCCCGATGGCACTGCACTACCTGGGCAAGGATCCGGCTAGCAAGAACGAAGCCGACTACAAGGCGGCAGCACTGCTGCTCAAACAGATCCGCCCGTCCATCACCCGCTTCTCTTCCTCCGGCTACATCAACGAACTGGCTGGTGGCTCGCTATGTCTGGTACTCGGCTTCGGTGGCGACTTCAATATCGCACGCAACAGGGCACTTGAGACGAAGAACGGCGTCAAGATACAGCCACTGGTTCCCGCGCAAGGCGTCGGCATCTGGATCGACAGCATGGTGATACCCAAAGATGCCAAAAATATCGACAACGCGTACAAGTTCATCGACAACAACCTGCGCCCTAAGGTCGCCGCAGCCAATGCCAACTACGTGACGTTCGCGTCGGGCAGCCTGGAAGCACGCAAGTTCATCAATAAGGAAAACCTCGCGAACCCATCTATCTTCCCGAGTCAGGCGGTGATGGCCAAGAGCTTCATCATGAAGCCTATCGACCCGAAAGTGCAGCGTGTGAGCACGCGACTGTGGATGGAAATCAAGACCGGAAAATAAGTAGCGCCGCCACGCCCCCCCCAACTAGGTTATGGTTTTTGGGGCGTGGCGCTACGATAACCGCACCTGCTGGCCGCGACACTGGCATGTGGTTTGCTTGGGATCAGGCAGAAGATCAGATGCCGCACTGCAAGGCAGTGCCTACGGTCTGCGACGCTAGGCAACGCCATTACCGCCTTGGAAAACAGCACGGATCTGGCCGAAATACTCGGTGCCGAATTTGTCGCCCGTTACTGTGCACACAGTAAAGTGGAGAACGAGGAATTAAACCGCATCGTCACGCCATGGGCACTGCAGAACTTCCTAAAATAAGTCTGATGGGTTAACCGCCAAGCTGTACTTGCACGACCGTAATCCGCCCCTGAACAGGCGCAGCAAGGCTTGATCAGCGGTGGGCTGATAACCAAGGAGAAGGAGAAAAATGCAAAAAACTACGATAGCCATCATGCTCGCCGGCCTGTTC
>NZ_JBOFOO010000146.1:0-1332 GCF_051659485.1 Craterilacuibacter sp.
CGATTTCGCGCACCTGGCGCGTCATGTCGGTGATTTCACCGGTGGATTGGATAAAGTCGTGCTCGGCTTCGGCCATCAGCCGGACCGCCGCTTCGACCTGTATGGCTTCTTCGCGCAGTTTGTTCAGACTCTGGCGGCCGTTTTCCGACTGGGCAAGGCTTTGTGCCGACACGGCCTGCACCGCATCGGCTTGGCCGGCGATATTGGCAATGTGCTGCGCCAGTGCTTCCACTTCCGCAGCTGCGGCTTCGGATTGCTGGCTCTGGCGCTCGGAGCCGGCGCTCAGGTGTTGGGCGTTTGCCGTCAGCGTATGCGCGGCGGCGGACACTTCACGGGCCGATCGGCTGACGTCGCGTACCAGGGTGGAGATGGTTTCCAGTAGCTGATTGAAGCGGTAAGACGCGACACCGATTTCATCGCGACTGGCGACCGGCAGGCGGCGGCTGAGGTCGCCATCGCCCTGCGCCAGTTCGGCTAAACCCTGCGACATGGCCGTCAGCGGGCGGCTGACAAAACGGCGGATAAACAGGAAGATAAGCAGCATCAGCGGGAGTGACATCAGCAGCGCAAAGGCGATGCTCTGGTTGCGGAAGCTATCCACTGCGGCATAGGTCTTGGCCAGCGACACGCGCATGGTGACGGCGCCCAAAGGCGTACCTTCGGCGACCTGATGGCAGCTGATGCAGTTTTTGCCCAGATAGTTGCTGGAGGCCAGTGCCGGATAGACGACACGCAGCATTTCGCCCTTGTCCGGTGTGCTTTCGATGGCGATATAGGGTTTGCCCGTGGCCAGAGCCTGGCGTTCGATGGCATCGACCGGCTTGGTCTTGTTGCCGCCGTTGCCGGGGCCGAATACCTTGTTGACGCCATCGCCGCGCAGCACGCGCAGGTCGTGTACGCTGGACAGCTCGCGGATCTGGTCAAGGAAGACATCACGCTGAGCCACGGTGCCGGTAATCATCATGCCGGTCAGTCCGGCCAGCGTCATCTCGTTCATGCTGTGGGCCAGATCCTTGGCCTGATCAACGGCAATGCCGCGGCTGACCCGCGTTTCCCACATGATCAGACCGCCCCAGGCGAGCGTCAGGCTCAACCAGATGGCGAGGGAAAGGCGTAACCAGATGGGCCAGTCAGAAAATTTGCGCATTAAACCGTATCCTGTCGGGCAGAAATGCCCTCGCCGAAATCGAATGAAATCAATAGTCGCTATTAAATCAATGATGAAGGCATGGGTAAAGTTTTATTAATGGCAATATGGATATTTAATGTGAGATCTTGTCGATAGGTGCTTGTTACAAAGCATGTGCAGTAAAAACCCCCCAGCCATATGGG
>NZ_JBOFOO010000147.1:0-2679 GCF_051659485.1 Craterilacuibacter sp.
AATCTGACGCGCGACCTGTTTGAAGGTCTGACCGCCACCGATAACGAAGGCCGTATCGTGCCGGGTGTGGCCGAGAGCTGGAAGCAGACCAACCCGACCACCTGGGTGTTCAAATTGCGCAAGAATGCCAAGTGGAGCAATGGCGAGCCGGTCGTCGCGGCCGACTTTGTCTATGGCTGGCAGCGTTTTGTCGATCCCAAGACCGCATCGCCTTACGCCACCACTTATGGCGCATTCATCCTGAACGGCATCGAAGCTGCCGAGGGCAAGAAAGCGCCGGCTGATCTGGGTGTGAAGGCGCTGGACAAATACACGCTGGAAGTGAAGACCCCGTATCCGGTTTCCTTCCTGCCGGATGTCGTTTCCAACCTCAACCTCGGCCCGGTACACAAGGCCAGCATCGAGAAAAACGGCAAGGACTGGACCAAGCCGGGCAAGCTGGTATCCAACGGCGCCTTCGTACTGAAAGACTGGCAGGTCAACTCCAAGCTGGTGATCGAGAAAAACCCGCAGTACTGGGACAAGGGCAATGTGCAGCTGAACAAGGTCACCTACCTGCCGGTGGAAGACGGTTTTGCCGACGTGAAACTGTTCCAGTCGGGCGAGAACGATTGGGTCTACCAGTTGCCGCCAGCCACCTACGAGAAGTACAAGCAGGAGCTGCCAAAAGACATCCGCAACGCCCCGATGCTGGGTCTGCGTTACTACTCGTTCAACGTCAAAGACCCGGTGATGAAGGACAAGCGCGTGCGTCAGGCGCTGTCCATGGTCATCGACCGTGACTTGCTGGCCCAGAAAATCACCGCCGACGGCCAGGTGCCGGCCTATGGCGTGATCGTGCGCGGTGTCGCCGGCGCCGATGTCACCAGCTATGACTGGGCGAAGTGGCCGATGGCCAAGCGTGTCGAGGAGGCGAAGAAGCTGCTCGCCGCTGCCGGTCTGAAGCCGGGCTCCAAGGTCAAGTTCACCTACAACACCTCCGAATACCACAAGAAGATGGCGATCTTTGCCGCTTCCGAGTGGAAGTCCAAGCTCGGCCTGAATACCGAGATGGAAAACATGGAGTTCAAGGTGCTGCTGAAAAAGCGCCACGACGGCGACTTCCAGATCGCGCGTAACGGCTGGGTGGCCGACTACAACGACGCGACCACCTTCTTGACGCTGGTGCAGTGCGGCTCCGACCAGAACGACAACGGCAACTGCAACCCCAAGGCCGAAGCGCTGATCAAGCAGGGTAACCAGAGCACCGATCCGGCCAAGCGCAAGGCGGCACTGACCCAGGCTGCCAAGATGATCATGGACGACTATCCACTGCTGCCGCTGCTGCAGTACACGGTACCGCGTCTGGTGAAATCCTATGTCGGCGGTTACTCGACCAAGAATCCGATGGACCGCTATCGCAGCAAAGACCTCTACATCATCAAGCACTAAGCCTGAGTCGTGATGTCCATAGCCCGGTGCGGCGCTACATGGCCGCTCCGGGCTATTTGTGATACGCCGGGCCGTGGTGCCCGGCGGGTTTTTCAGCCTGAATTTCTGCTGCTCGCTGCCCACAAGGCGGATGGGCTGGCAGAGCGGAGCCTCTATCATGTGGTCCTATGTTTTCCGGCGCGTACTGATGACGATTCCGACCATTCTGGTCGTCATCACCGTCTGCTATCTGATGCTGCATCTGACCCCGGGCGGCCCGTTCGATACCGAACGCAAGGTGTCCGCTGCCGTCATGGCCAATCTGCAAGCCAAATACCACCTCGACCTGCCTTTGTGGCAGCAATATCTGTATTACCTCAAGGGCCTGCTGCAGGGTGATCTGGGCGCGTCCTTCCGTTACGCCGACTGGAGTGTGAACGAGCTGGTGGCCAAGGCGCTGCCGGTGTCGCTGACCATAGGCGGCGTGTCCTTGCTGATCTCCATCGTGATCGGCGTGCTGTTGGGCACGGTGGCCGCCCTGCGCCAGAACAGTGCTATCGACTATCTGGTGATGCTGATCGGTAATCTGGGTAGTGCCTTCCCGTCCTTTGTCATCGGGCCGGTGCTGATCCTGATTTTTGCACTGTGGTTGTCGTGGCTGCCTTCCGGCGGCTGGCAGGACTTCGAGCTGCGCTATATGGTGCTGCCGATGGCGCTGCTGACCTTTATCAATGTCTCGACCATAGGCCGCGTGATGCGCGGCAGCCTGATCGAGGTGATGTCCAGCAACTTCATCCGTACCGCGCGTGCCAAGGGCCTGCCTACCCGCACCATCGTGCTGCGGCATGCTTTCAAGCCGGCCTTGATGCCGGTGGTGTCGGTGCTGGGGCCGCTGGCGATCTCGTCGATTACCTCGGCGGTGGTCACCGAGTCGGTGTTTTCGTTGCCCGGCATCGGCAAGCTGATCGTCAACGGCGCATCCAATCGCGACTACACCCTGGTGCTGGGGCTGGTGGTGCTGATTACCGTACTGGCCGTGCTGCTCAACCTGCTGGTCGACCTCGCTTATGCGTTGCTAGACCCGAAAATCCGCTACTGAGCGAGGCCCTTATGCTGTTCCAAAATAAACAGAACACCATCGGCGATGCGCTGCTGGCTGCCGGCCTCGATGCCTTGCCGGTGGCAGGACGCAGCCCGTGGCGCGATGCGCGCGAGCGCTTTTTCCGCAACAAGGCGGCGGTGGCCAGCCTGGTGCTGCTGTTGCTGATC
>NZ_JBOFOO010000148.1:0-13572 GCF_051659485.1 Craterilacuibacter sp.
GGTTCGACTCCTCTTACCGGCACCATATAAATCAAGGGCTTAGCCAAATTGGCTGAGCCCTTTTTTTGTCTTTTTTTGCTGTGTAGACACCATGTAGCCAAATTTCAACAGCCAAGCCATCGTTACGGATAGCTTTCTGCTTTTCCTGTTTCATCAATACCGCTGCCCGATCCCCGAACAATTTTTGTGGCGCAATTGGGCGGCTGATAGCGAAGGGCTGACCGGCGAAGCCTTGCTTTATTTCGTCAACGACGACCTGTTCGGCAGCCTGAAAAACCTGCCCTCCGACATCAGGCTCAATCCCCGTGGCTATGTGGTGCGCGAGGCGTTTTCCGTCGCCTTCAACTACATGAAAAACGGCACCCTGCTCAAGCAGGTGATCAATAAGCTCAATGAAATCGACTTTGGCAACAGCGATGAACGCCACCTGTTTGGCGATATTTACGAGCAGACCCTGCGCGATCAGCTCAAGGCCATCCTCGGCGCAGCGCTGGGCAAGGGCGGCGCGGGTAAGTAGCATGAGTGATCGCAGTCAGGAGATTGCCATCTTTGAAGGGGAAAACGGCGAAATCGCCGTCACCCTGCAACAGGGGAAGGTCTGGCTGAACCAAGCGCAACTGGCCGGCCTGTTTGCCAAGAACAAGCGCACCATCTCCGAGCACATTCGCAACCTGTTTAAAGAGGGTGAGCTGGAACAGAGTGCAGTTGTCCGGAATTTCCGGACAACTGCCAGCGATGGCAAAAGCTACGATACCCAGCACGGCAACCTCGATGTCATCATCTCGGTTGGCTACCGGGTCAAATCGCTGCAAGACGGCAGCCTGTGGGGATGGGGTTCCAGGGATGGCTTGCAGCCAAAGCGCTTGTTGGCCGGCGTGGTGGCTGCCACTGGGGGCGATTCCGAAACATTGGCCATGACGAGCAATGAAACGGTCTGGAACTGGCGGGTTGGTTCGCCACCGGCGAAAGTTGATTTTTCTCCGCAATAAGGCTCGTCAATGCAGGATAGAAGGGGAGAAGTAGCAAGCGGACATTGAGCAGCGCTTTGCCGATCGAGTCTGGCCAGGGGCTCAAGGTCAGCAGTAGCCGGTTGCTGCCGGATGACTGATTGGTATGCGGCCGGTTTCGGGTGTCAATCAGTGTCGAATTTTGACTACCGGGCTGCAATCTGCTTTTTTGTATTTTTTTATAAAAAACCCCGGTACGACGTTAAAGTCGTACCGGGGTTTGATTGACTGGCTGTAGCCGAATCAACTACCGATGGTTGCTACCATGATAGCTTTGATGGTGTGCATGCGGTTTTCTGCTTGTTCGAAAGCCAGGCAAGCAGATCCTTCAAATACCTCGTCTGTCACTTCGATGCCGTCAGTGAACTGTGGGTACTGTGCAGCGACCTGTTTACCAACCTTGGTGTTGGTATTGTGGAAAGCTGGCAGGCAGTGCAGTAGCTTGATGTGCGGGTTGCCGGAAGAGGCCATCAGCGCAGCATCGATACGATATGGTGTCAGCAGGGCAATACGCTCGCCCCAACGCTCTACTGGCTCACCCATCGATACCCATACGTCGGCATGGACGAAGTCAGCGTTCTTCACGGCAACTTTAGGATCATTGGTCACGGTCAGGCGGGCGCCGGTTTTCTTGGCGATTTCCTGGCACTGTTTAACCAGTTCTGCATCAGGTTCCAGCCCTTTAGGACCGGCAATGCGTACGTCCATCCCCATCAGACAGCCGATGACCATCAGCGAGTGGCCCATATTGTTGTGGGCATCACCGACATAGGCGTAGGCGATCTGGGACATTGGCTTGTCGCAGTTTTCGGTCATGGTCATCACGTCGCACAGCATCTGTGTTGGGTGCCATGCATCGGTCAGGCCGTTGTAAACCGGAACGCTGGAGTATTTAGCCAGTTCTTCCACATCATCCTGGGCAAAGCCGCGGAATTCGATGGCGTCGTAGAAACGGCTGAGGACGCGGGCGGTATCGGCGATGCTTTCTTTGTGACCCAGTTGCGAGCTAGTTGGATCGATATAGGTTACATGTGCGCCTTGGTCATGAGCAGCCACTTCGAACGAGCAGCGGGTGCGGGTCGAAGTCTTTTCGAAGATCAGGGCGATGTTCTTGCCTACCAGGCGCTGCACTTCATTGCCTGCATATTTTGCACGCTTCAGATCACGAGCCAGATCCAGCATGTGTTGCAGCTCGCGTTGGGTGAAGTCCAGCTCTTTCAAGAAATGACGTTGTTTCAGATTGAAAGCCATTTTGACGCTCCTAGTGATTAAGACTGCCATAACGCACTCCACGGACTGTTGTGGGTGAAGTGCCTTTAACCAACCAACTAAAAAACCTACTTTATTTATCTAGAGATCACGCTTGATACAAGGCGAAATCAAAAAACATACAGCAAATTAAAATTTACTTATCGACTAATACAGTTGTAGCACACTACTTATTTTTTGCCATGACATCAGGCATTAAATTCAATGCAGAGCCCGACTGCGCAGCAGATAGTGACGCAGGTATTTCCAGCTCACATAGCCCACTACCAGCGCCGCGATCCACAGTTCGAAATCGGCGATTGCATGCAACTGCGACACATATTCGGAAGCAAAGCCCCATGCGCCCATCTGTGCTGTCAGCTTGTAGAGTGCGGTGGCGCCGATCACCATAGGGAAAGTGAAGGCTGCATACGCTGGTGAAAACGGTAGACGCATCAGGCGCAGGAAAAAGAGGTAGATCACACTGGTCATCAATACTGCAATCCCGGCCAACAGGCCAACCAGCAAGGGCGAAGGCTGTTGTATTACGGTCAGATACCCTGCCAGTGCCAGACTGGCTGGTGCAGCCAGAATTGCGAGTGTCGGTTTGGCAGCATCGGGAATCTCACTGGCAAAAACCAGACGATAGATCATCAAGGGTAACATGATCAGGTAGCAGACCAGACCAAACACAATCAGTCCCTGTGCCAGCCATAGCAGTGCGCCTCCGGGAAAGCTGACGGCTGCGACGATAATGCCGACCGGCGGAACAAACCAGCTGGGCACCATATGGTGCAGGCGGAAGTCACGGGCACGGTGCCAGATAAAGGTTGCCAGAAAAGCCACATGCAGGCCGATAGCCAGTAGCCAGACGGTCAGCCCCAGAGGCAGTGAAAACAGCGAGATGGCCTTGGACACCACCATTAAAGCCATGGCCATGGTCGGCACTACACTACCGGCAACCGGGTGAGCCAGATCCTGATACAAAAGACGCGGCGCATGGATAAACTTGAGCAATAAGGCCAGTAATAAAACGCTGGCAATCGCGGCACCAGCCAGCTGGAACAGACCGCCTGCCGGCATGAAGTTTTCCCAGCACCAGCCCAAGCTGGCAATGCCCAGCGCCAGCCCGCCCATCGGGGTCGGGATAGCACTCAAGCGGGTGCTCAGGTTAGCCTTGGCGGCTTCGTTTGTCGGTGTGTGCAGAATGTTTTCCATGCTGATCTCCTTATCGCAGCAGGTATTTCAAACCACCTGACTGCTTTGGTATCGATAGACAACACTGTACGTCTGGCAGAAAATAAATAATATCTGGATGTTTTTTACACAAAGTAAACAAAAAATTGACAACACATCTGACCTTACGCCAGCTGCAGGCTTTTCTTTCCACTGCTCGTCTGGGCTCGCTCGCCCTTGCTGCCGAAGAGCAGGGCTTGAGCCGGGCTGCGCTTAGCCAGTCATTACAGGAGCTGGAACGGCAGCTGGGCTGCATTCTGTTCGACCGTAGCGGCTACCGCTTGCGGCTGAATGCTTCGGGAGAAACACTGCTGCCGATGGCCGACGAGTTGCTGACGCGTGCCCTGCAGATCGAGCAACTGTTCGGCGAGCCGGACAAACTGCCGACCCGGCTGCGTTTGGGTGCCAGCGATACCATAGGCAGCTATTTGCTGCCCAAAGTCGTCGCGGGGCTGCTGGCCCGCTTTCCGGATGTAGAAATTGATGTCGGTATCCACAATAGCCAGACCCTGTTCGGCCAGCTGCAACGCTACGAGCTGGATATGGCACTGGTCGAAGGTGAAGTACTCGATGCCAATTTGTCGGTCAGCGCCTGGCGCGAAGACACCTTGTGGATTGTCGCGCCCAAGGGATATGCGCTGTCGCATGGCACGGCCATAGACTGGGCTGCATTGCGCCAGCAGCGCTGGATCGTGCGGGAGGCAGGCTCCAGTAGTCGCGTGCAATTCGAACAACTCATATTGCCACAATTGGGCAATACGCCGGATACGCTGACTTTCAATGCTTCCGAGGCGGTGGTGCAGGCGGTGATTGCCGGTCTGGGCTGCGCACTGGTGTCATCACTTGCGGTGGATAAACGGGTAGAACATGGCATTCTGGAGCGGCTTGAACTGCCGCTGAAGTTCAGCCGGCCGATGACGATTGTCACGCTGAAAAACCATTATGCAGCGCCAAGAACCGCCCAGATTATCCAGTGGCTAGCCGGGCAGAATGATCCGGTGCCGGATGCGCCGATGGCCAAGCCCGGGTAATTTGGGTGATTTCCTTGAGATGCATTGCGTGCTTGTTGTGGATCAGGCCCGCCGTTGATATGCAAGCAAACCCGTCCGCAGCTGAAAAAATGACGGGCGAGGCACGAGCCAGTACGTAATTGTTCAGGGGGCGGCGACCCTGCTAGGGGCTTTGACAAACTGCATGTTTGCTGTGCACTATGGCATGGTCATGCTTGGTCGCCTGTCGCGCCCCGGTACTGACACCACCGAAAAGGAATGGTCATGAATACCATCGCTTCGGCCTCTACTATCTTGCCGACAGCCTGCCTTGTGCCCAGTTGGGTCACGCTAGACCCCATGCTGGCGGACGACTTCCCGCGCGCCTGAGTTTCTTCCTGTTTGACGGCCCCAGGGCCGAATCCTGCTTGATCAAACACGTACCAACTGACCGCACTCCCTGTGCGGCAGGGAGACACGCATGGCCAGACGCATACCCGAACCCTTTCGTATCAAGATGGTGGAACCTATCCGCCAGACTACGCCCGACTATCGCCGCGCCAAGCTGGCCGAGGCCGGCTGGAACCCGTTCCTGCTCGATGCGGAAGATGTATATATCGACCTGTTGACCGACTCGGGCACCGGCGCGATGTCGGACCGGCAGTGGGCCGGGCTAATGATGGGCGACGAGGCCTACGCCGGCAGCCGCAACTTCAAGCATTTGCAGGCGACGGTGGCCGAGGTGTTCGGCTACGCCCACACCATTCCCACCCATCAGGGGCGAGGCGCCGAGCAGATTCTGTTTCCCGAACTGGTGAAGCGCTGCCGTGGCGCTGCGCCGCTATTCGTCTCCAACTATCACTTCGACACCACCAAGGCGCATGTGGAAATGGCCGGAGGGCGGGCGCTGAACGTGCTCGATGCACGTGCGTTCGACACCACCACGCCTTACGACTGGAAGGGCAACTTCGATCTGGCACGTCTGGAGACCGTGCTGGACGAGGCGGGCGACAACGCCGCCGGCCTGATCATCACCATCACCTGCAATAGCGCCGGCGGTCAGCCGATGTCCATGGACAATATCCGCGCGGCAGCGACGCTCGCGCGGGTGCGCGGCGTACCGGTGGTGATTGATGCGGCGCGCTTTGCCGAGAATGCCTGGTTTATCCGCGAACGCGACCCGGCATATCGCACGGCCGCGATTGCCGATATCGTGCGCGAGATGTTCGCTTACGGCGATATGTTCACCATGTCGGCCAAGAAGGATGCGCTGGTGAATATCGGCGGGCTGTGCTGCTTCAAGAATGATGTCGATCTGTTTCGCGCGGTGCAGGTGCGCTGCGTACCGATGGAAGGCTTTGTCACCTATGGCGGTCTGGCCGGGCGCGATATGGAAGCAATGGCGATAGGGCTGCGTGAGGGCATGGATGGCGCTTACCTCGATTACCGTATCGGCCAGGTCGCGTATCTGGGTGAGCGTCTGGCTGCGGGCGGCGTGCCTATTCAGACGCCGACCGGCGGGCATGCGGTGTTTGTCGACGCGAAAATGATGCTGCCGCATATTGCGGCCAGCCAGTTTCCGGCACATGCCTTGGCGTGCGAGCTGTATCTGGAAGGCGGCATCCGTGCCGTCGAGATCGGCTCGCTGCTGTTGGGGCGCAATCCGCAAAGTGGCGAGCAGGAGGCGTCGCCGTTCGAGTTGATGCGGCTGACCATTCCGCGCCGCGTCTATACCAATGACCACATGGATTACATCGCCGACTGCCTGATCGATGTTCTGGCGCGCGCGCCCTCGGTGCGCGGGCTGGACTTCGAATACGAGCCGCCCATCCTGCGCCACTTTACCGCCCGCCTGAAGCCGTGCTGATGCACGCGTAGCGCCATGCGCCCGCAGCCGCAAGCTGCGGGCGATCCCGATTGGGAGAATTCCATATAACTGATAAGATCGGATGATTGCGATTATCCGGTTATTGCCCCATGAAATGTCCATTTTGCGGCCATGCCGACACCCAGGTGATTGATTCCCGGGTCAACGAGGATGGCACCAGTATCCGCCGCCGCCGCCGTTGCCTGTTGTGCGAGAAGCGTTTTACCACCTTCGAGAATGCCGATGTGCGCATGCCGCAGGTGGTGAAAAGCGGAGGCCACCGTGCCGAATTCGATGTGGCCAAGGTGCGTACCAGCTTTTTGCGTGCGCTGCACAAGCGTCCGGTGCCGACTACGCTGGTCGATGCCGCTATCGACCGCATCTGCCAGCGCCTCTTGCAGCTGGGCGAGCGTGAGATCGATTCGCGCGCCATTGGCGAGATGGTGATGAACGAGCTGGCGAAACTGGACAAGGTGGCTTATGTGCGCTTTGCCTCGGTCTACAAGAGTTTTCAGGATATTTCCGAGTTTACCGACGCGATCAATGAAATCGAGAAGTCCGACGACAAATCGTGATGACGGAAGCCATGATGCCGTTTAGTGCCGCCGATCATCTCTATATGCAGCAGGCCTTGCGTCTGGCCGCGCTGGGCCTGAATACCACCACCCCCAATCCGCGCGTGGGCTGCGTGATCGTGCAGGGCGAACGGGTGGTTGGCGAGGGCTGGCATGTCCGGGCCGGCGAGCCGCATGCCGAGGTGCATGCCTTGCGGGCGGCCGGCGTACTGGCGCGCGGCGCCAGTGCCTATGTCACGCTGGAGCCGTGCAGCCATCACGGGCGCACGCCACCTTGTGCGCAGGCACTGATCGATGCCGGTGTCGCACGCGTGGTGGCGGCCATGGTCGACCCTTATCACGAAGTGGCCGGCCGTGGTCTTGCCATGCTGGAAGCGGCCGGCATCAACACCGCGTCGGGGCTGCTGGAGCACGAGGCGCGGGCGCTGAACAAGGGGTTTTTGTCGCGGGTGAGCCGCGGCCGGCCCTGGGTCACGCTCAAGGCCGCAGCCAGCCTGGATGGCAAGACGGCTTTATTAAACGGACAGAGCCAGTGGATTACCGGGCCACAGGCGCGCCATGATGTGCAGGCGCTGCGTGCGCGCTCTTGCGCCATCCTGACCGGCAGCGGCACGGTGCTGGCCGACAATCCGCAGCTAACAGTGCGCGAAATCGCAAGCGGGCGTCAGCCTTTGCGTGTGGTGCTGGATGGGGCGCTGCGAACTTCACCCGCTGCCCGCATTTATGGCATGGATGCCCCGACCCTGCTGGTGACGGCAGTGAGCGACGTGACGCGGCATCAGGCCTGGCGCGCGCGCGGGGTCGAGGTGCTGGCCTTGCCCGCTGGCGATGGCCAGGTGGATCTGGCGGCGCTCATGGCGGCTCTGGCCGCGCGCGGGGTGGGGGAGCTGATGGTGGAAGCCGGCGCGGCCCTTGGCGGGGTGCTGTTTTCCGCCGGTCTGGTTGATGAACTGGTGCTGTATCTGGCGCCCTGTCTGATCGGCGATGCAGCATGCGGCCTGTTTGCCTGGCCGGCGCTGCAAAGCCTGACCGACAAGCAGCAACTGACGGTGAGCGACATGCGCATGGTGGGGGCGGATATCCGCCTGACGCTGAATGTGAACGGGGTAGGTGCAGGTGGATAAGGCTTATCTGGAGGTCGCGCGGCAGGCTTATCTGCAGCTATTGGCGGGCAAGGGGGCGCAGGCACAGGTGCTTGCGCGCCGCCGTCGTTTGCTGGAGGCACTGAATACGGCACTGCAAGGACTGCCTTTGCAGCCTGGGCATTACCGGCAGGCGGTGGATGGTTTGCTGGCGCAGTGTGAAGCCGGCGAACATCCGGCGGTGCTGGCGATGGCCCGCGAATACTATTATTTCTGGCTGGGCGATGTTGCCCGTCTGGCACGGGTCAACGCCCGCAGCGATTTTTTTACGACCCATCATCTGCAGCTGCCGCTGGCCGGATCATTGATTGCTTTGCAAGCGCAAATGGAGCAAAGCGGATTTAACGATTTTCCGCCCTCGCTGGCGATCTATCTGGGCGAGCTGTATGAAAATGATGCCAATGCAAAGATGCAGGCCGAGTGTGAAATGCTGATCAAGCTCTTGCTGTTTTTATTGCGCGACCAGCCCCATCACCCGGATAGCTACCGTATGGCGGTGGATGGCATGCTGCTGCAGCTTGAAGATGAGGTGTGGCGCAATGATCTGCTGCAGGTGACGCGCGAGTTCTTCTATTACTGGCTGACTTTTCCGCGTGCCAGCGTGCGCGGCTAGCGGGCTTATTCTGTCTGCAGGCGAAATAGCCGTGTCAGCGCAATAGCCAGCAGCGGCAGCAGCATGCCGGCCAACATGGCCGCCAGCAGCAGCGGGGTCAGCTCGCTGTAATCGGCGGGTGTCATCAGTGCCCCGCTGGCTGCATCGCGTACCTCGCGTGTCAGCGTGAAGATACGGTTCAGGTATTTGGTGCCCAGTTCGCTGGCCGATAGCGCCAGATTGGTGAATGAGGCCATCACCGCAAAATAGGTGGCCTTGAGCTCGGGCGGGGCCGAGTTGGCTATCCAGACCAGCATCGGGATCATCGCAATCTGGCCTAAGGGCGACGATAGCGCCGTGTCTACCAGCGCAATAAAATGGGCATCAACGAGCCCGCCGCTAAGCATCGCCGTCCACTGGTGCAGCCCCAGACTCATGGCCAATGTGGGCAGCGATAGCAGGAACTGGGCGATGGTGAGCACCACGATCACATAGAGCATGGAACGCTCGGCCATAAAGCGGCGCAGCGCAAACATGCCGGCCAGGGTCAGGGCGCTGGCTATCAGCGACAGCGTGGCAAAAAAATGCGGGTCAAAGCCCAGTGCATCGATGCTCCACCAGGTGACGCCGGCACCGGGGGAAGGGGCGGCGCGAAACATGAAGATCAGCAGTGCAGTCCCTAGCAGGGTACGGCGCGCGTCTGGCGTCAAGGCCCGGGTCAGGCGTGCCATCAGCAGGGCGATGATGCCCAGCGAGCCGGCTAGAATCACCTCCTGCCCGTATTCCGCCTCCGAAATACCCATGAGCAGCGTAAACAGGGCAAAAACCGCACTACCGCCCAGCAGGCTCCAGTTGACCGGCGTGCTGCCGGCTGCGCCTGCGGTCAGTTCGCCTATCTGTGCTGCCGATAAACCATGGCGCTGCAGTTGTTTGACTTGCCGGCGCCTGAGTTGGCCGGCAAGGATAAGGCCTGCGATTGAAACCAGCGGGATCAGCAGCGCCAGTAGATAGATATCGCGGTACAGCACGGCCTGTTCGCGGCGCGGCAAAGCTTCGCTCCCGTCAAACAGCCACAGGTTGGCCAGCGCGACCAGTACGCTGCCGCCGATGATGGCGACGCGGCCCAGCGTCTGCATAGTGGTGTGCATGGTGCGGATTTCTTCCTGCGGGCGGGCTGTGCCGTCGCTACGGATATGCGGCACCGCTTCTACCGTCATGGCATCGGCGACCGCATCCTGCAGCACATAGCCTATCGGGGCGAGCAGGGTGGCCAGCACATACCACGCGTTGACGTGCATCAGCGCGGCCATCGCCTCTCGCTGCCCGATCAGCAGCGCCATGATGGACAGACTAGTGGCGATCAGTGCCGCACCCAGATAGACCAGCCAGTTCTTATGCCGCCACATCAAATCGACCAGATGGCCCAGCGGCATTTTCAGCGCCCATGGAATGCCGGCCCAGAACCCCAGCGTAGCCAGAAACTCGGCCGACAGGCCCAGATAGTCCTTGACGAAGAAAGTGCCGACGATGCCGGTCAGCCCCTGAATGCCGGCGGCGACATAGACCATCAGCGGCGGCAGGTAGCTTAGGCGCATCTCGCGTCCCAGCGCGAACACATTGGCGTCCAGCCAGCCCAGTATCCGCCCGGGCCGCGGGCGTTCGGCATCGGCGCGCACCGGTACCCGCAGCAGAAAATAGGATAGAACGGCCGCGAGCGCAGCCAGCAGCAGACGGTGCCAGTGTGTGCTCACCAGCAGCATCGAGCTGCCGAAGGAAAGCAGCATCAGGGTAAACGCCCACGGCTTGATGCCCGGCGGCATGCTTCGGTGCATCTGCCACTCGCGGATAATGGGGCCCAGCAGCTGGTGGGCCAGCAAGGCGTTATGCAGCCGGGTCGAGCTGCGGGCAAAGCAGGCGGCGGCCAGAAGTACGAAGGGGGTGGTCGGCAGTAGCGGCAGGAAGATGCCGATAATGCCCAGCAGCAGCGCCAGACTGCCGCAGGCGGCCAAGAGGATGCGCAGCGCGCGCGAAGTGTGCGGCTGCGGCATGCCGGGTTGGCCGTTCACGGCTTTATTCGCCGCTGAACACAGGTTTGCGCTTTTCGACAAAGGCGCGCACGCCTTCGCGTCCATCGGCGCTCTGGCTCTGCGCGATGATGGTGCGTGCTTCCAGCGCCAGATGCGCATCCAGCGTGTTCTGGTGTGTTTCCAATAGCAGGCTCTTGACCCTGCCGTAGGCGCGGGTCGGCCCCTGGGCCAGACGCCTTGCCAGAGTGGCGACGGTGTCGGCCAGCGCCTCCGCAGTCACCACCTGATTGACCAGCCCCCAGTCCAGCGCCTCGGCGGCTGTTAGCGTGCGACCGGTCAGGTACAGTTCGCTGGCACGGCGCTGGCCGATCAGGCGCGGCAGCAGCCAGCTGGAGCCGCCATCCGGCGTATAGCCTATCTGGGTGTAGGCGGTGGTGAAGCGTGCGTTATCGCTGCAGATGGCGATATCGGCCAGCGCCACCAGACTCAGCCCGACACCGGCGGCCACGCCGTTGACGGCCGCGATGATGGGGGTGTCCAGACGCATCAGGCGCGCGATGGCGATGTTCAGCGGATCGGTCATCTCTTGCAGCAACTCGCCTACGCGTTCGGATTGCGCAACAAAGGTCGATACGTCGCCGCCGGCACAGAAAGCCTTGTCGCCGCTGCCGGTGATGACCACCGCACGCACCTGCTTGTCGTGCGACAGGTGGCTAGCGATGTCGGCCAGCTCGATAATGCCGGAAGTATTGAGCGCATTGAAGGCGGCCGGGCGGTTTAGCGTGATCCAGCCGATGGCATCGCGGATTTCAAAATCGATCATCGTGTTGTCCATCGTATTTCCCCATGTGTTGGTGCGGGCCTGAGGCCGGCGGTTTTTTGCCACAGCATATACCAAACGGGTTGTTCGCGCAGGCGCTCAGCCGTGCTAAGGTCGGCTTGTTACCGAGTCAACCATAAGGAAACCACCATGGGCGCCCCCGTCAAACCCGTCATTACCCTGGCTGATCTGGACAAGCTGGATATCCGTTGCGGCACCATCACCGCAGTGGCCGATGTGCCGCGCTCGGACAAGGTGGTGCAACTGAGTGTCGATTTCGGCGACTTCAGCCGCACCATCGTGTGCGGTATCAAGCAGGAACGCGATGACTTGCAGGCACTCATCGGCCTGCAGGCCCTGTTTGTGGTCAACCTCGCGCCGAAGAAAATCTGCTCGGTGCTATCGGAGGGCATGATGTTCGATATCGGCTACGCCGACGGCCTGTTGCCGGCGGCGCTGGCACAGCCCGAGTTTGCTGTGCCCAATGGGGTGCGTGCCGGCTAAGAGCGTGTTCACGATCTGCTGCGCGGGCGGTGTAGGGCACGCCATACCCGCCAGCCCAGCAACAGGCCCAGCAGCAGGGCAAATGCCAGCGGCCGGGCCAGATCGGATTTAGTTAGCCACCAGAAATGCAGCACTGCGAGCCCTGCGGCCGGGTAGATCAAGCGATGCAGTCGGCTCCAGCGCCGTTTCAGGCGGCGCATCCAGCCATCGGTGGAGGTGATGGCCAGCGGCAGCAGTAATAGCCACACGCTGAAGCCCACTACGATATAGGGGCTTTTCATGATGTCGTCGGTGATGATGGCCGGGTCGGCGCCGGACAGCACCAGATAGATCGCCAGATGCACACAGGCATAAAAAAAGCAGTAGACACCCAGCATACGGCGTAGACGCATCAGTGGTGGCCAATGCGCGACCCTGACTAGCGGTGACACAGCCAGGCTAGCCAGCAGCAGGCTGAGCGCCCACCAGCCGGTTTCGCGCGTCAGATAGTCGGCCGGATCGGCCACGCTCCCGCCATAGACCCGCCATGCCGCATTGAGTAAGGGCAGGGCGCACAGGATAAACAGTAAGGGTTTGGCCCAGACGGGCAAGGGCTGTTGCGCCATCAGAACCAGCGCCTCAGATCCAGTTTTGAATACATGCCGGCCACCTGTTCGCCGTAGCCGTTGAACATCAGCGTCTTGCGGCGCGAGAATTCGCCGATACGGCGCTCGTTGGCCTGACTCCAGCGCGGGTGATCGACTTCGGGGTTCACATTGGCAAAAAAGCCGTATTCGCTAGGCGCCAGTTGCTGCCAGGTGGTGGCGGGCTGGTGTTCGAGCAGATTGATGGCGACGATGGACTTGATGCTTTTAAAACCGTATTTCCACGGCACCACCAGCCGGATAGGCGCACCGTTTTGCTTGGGCAGGGTTTCTCCATACAGTCCGACTGCCAGCAGGGTCAGCGGATTCATGGCTTCATCAATACGCAGGCCTTCGCGGTAGGGCCACGGCAGCAAATCGCTGCGCTGGCCCGGCATCTGGCTGGGGCGCTCCAGCGTAACAAACTGCACGAAGCGTCCCTTGCTGGTCGGTTGTACTTGTTGCAGCAGGCTCGCCAGCGGCACCCCTATCCACGGAATCACCATCGACCAGCCTTCGACACAGCGCAGGCGGTATACCCGTTCCTGTAGCGGCGCGATCTTGAATAGCTGATCGTAGTCCAGCGTCAGCGGCTTGGCGACATGGCCGCCTATCTTCAGTGTCCACGGATCGACGACAAGCTGCCCCGCGTATTTGGCCGGATCGGTCTTGCTGCTGCCGAACTCGTAAAAATTGTTGTAATCGGTGATCTCGGCCCGGGTGTTGGGTTTTTCAGTGAGCGAGTAGGGCCCGGGCGCAGCCTTGAGCGTAGCGGCGTGCGCGGCGGGCAGCAGCAGGCCGGCAGCGCCTGCCGCCCCGGTGGCCAGAAAACGGCGCCGGTCGAGGTAGACCTCCTTGGGCGTAATTTCCGAAGGCAGTGGCGCTTGCGGGTCGTGCAGTCGTATCAGCGGCATGGCGGTTCCTTAAAGGGCGTGCTTGCCT
>NZ_JBOFOO010000149.1:0-4471 GCF_051659485.1 Craterilacuibacter sp.
TTGAGGCCGGTGTGGCCATAGCTTTCCCATAATGCTTTTTTGGCCGACATTTCGTCCAGTTGCTTCTGGGTAAAGGCGGCAAATACATTGCCGTCTTTCAGGTCGCACTGGATGTTGTACTTGGCGATGCGCTCGCGGATGATGCGTCCGCCTTCGAAGGCCATGGCGCCGATGCGTTTGGCGGCCTCTTTGCCGTGGCGCGCTTCGATCACATCCATATCGCGGCTGTAGCTATTGACGATCTGGCCGCCATTGCGTCCCGATGCCCCCCAGCCTACGCGCGCGGCTTCCAGTACGATCACCTTGTAGCCGGCTTCGGCCAGATGCAGGGCGGTAGAGATACCGGTATAGCCGGCACCGATCACGCAGACATCGGCGACTTGTCGGCCTTCCAGTGGCGGGCGTTCTGGTGAAGGGTTGGCGCTGGCTGCGTAATACGATCCGGTATGGCGGCTTAGTGGTTCACTCATGGTTCTGCCCCTTATTGTTGTATGTGCTGCAATAGCGGGCCGTCGCTGCGGCCCGCGCTCCTGCCTGGCCTCGTTACTGGTCGATGCCGCCGAGCAGGATGTACTTGATTTCCAGATAGTCTTCGATGCCGTATTTCGAGCCTTCACGGCCGAGACCGGACTGCTTGACGCCACCGAATGGTGCGGCCTCATTGGACAGAATGCCGCTATTGACGGCGACCATGCCGTATTCCAGACCTTCGCTGACGCGGAAGATGCGGCCGATATCACGCGCGTAGAAGTAGGAGGCCAGACCGAACTCGGTATCATTGGCCATGGCAATGGCTTCTTCTTCAGTACTAAAGCGGAACACCGGAGCCAGTGGCCCGAAAGTCTCCTCGCGCGCGACTTTCATCGCCGGGGTGACGCCGGCAATCACGGTCGGCTCGAAGAAGCTATGGCCCAGTGCGTGGCGCTTGCCGCCGGTCAGTAATTGGCCACCCTTGGCCAGCGCATCGGCAATGTGCTCTTCGATCTTCAGCACGGCCTTGTCGTCTATCATCGGCCCTTGGGTCACGCCGGCATCCACGCCGTTACCGACTTTCAGCTTGGCGACCGCAGCAGAAAACTTGCTCAGGAAGGCATCGTAGACGCCATCTTGTACCAGAATGCGGTTGGCGCAGACACAGGTCTGGCCGGCATTGCGGTATTTGGAAATCATCGCGCCTTCGACTGCGGCATCCAGATCGGCATCGTCAAATACGATAAAGGGCGCATTGCCGCCCAGCTCCATCGACACCTTCTTCACTGTCTGTGCGCACTGGGCAATCAGCTTGACGCCGACTTCGGTCGAGCCGGTGAAGCTGAATTTCTTCACCGTGTCCGAACCGGTCAGCACGCCACCGATTTCGGTGGAGCCGCCGGTCAGTAC
Organism: Craterilacuibacter sp.; assembly: GCF_051659485.1. Taxonomy (NCBI): domain Bacteria; kingdom Pseudomonadati; phylum Pseudomonadota; class Betaproteobacteria; order Neisseriales; family Neisseriaceae; genus Craterilacuibacter; species Craterilacuibacter sp. Next base: position 1,381 of record NZ_JBOFOO010000149.1, read on the forward strand.
CGAAAACACGCCAGCCGGAATGCCGGCGCGGTGTGCCAGTTCGGCGATAGCCAGTGCCGACAGCGGTGTTTGCGAAGCTGGCCGCACCACCATAGGACAGCCAGCGGCCAAGGCCGGCGCCGCTTTACGGGTGATCATGGCATTGGGGAAGTTCCACGGCGTGATTGCCGCCGTCACACCGATAGGCTCTTTGCTGACCAGAATGCGCTTGTCGGCGCCGGTGGACGGGATGGTGTCGCCGTAGATGCGTTTGCCTTCCTCGGCATACCACTCGATGTAGCTGGCGCCATAGGCGATTTCGCCCTTGGCCTCTGCCAGCGGCTTGCCCTGTTCGGCGGTCAGGATGGCGGCCAGATCATCCTGATTCGCCATCATCAGATCGAACCAGCGGCGCAGCAGCACCGCGCGCTCCTTGGCGCTTTTTTTCTTCCACAGCTTGAAAGCAACGGCGGCAGCGGCAACGGCACGCTCGGCTTCGGCGCGGCCCATCTTGGGTACGAGCGCGATAATTTCGCCGTTAGCCGGGTTGCTGACCGGAATGGTTTCACCATTGTCGGCATCCAGCCACTGGCCATTGATATAGCACTGCTGCTTGAGCAGGGTCGAATCTTTCAGGTTCAGCATGTCTTGCTCCGGATAATGGCGCCTTGCGGCGCCATTCTAATCATCAGGCCTTGATGGCCGCTTCGAGGATGGTCATCGCTTCGTCGAAGACCGCATCTTCGATGGTCAGCGGGAACAGGAAACGCACCACGTTGTAGTTGACGCCACAGGTCAAGAGCAGCAGTCCGGCTTCCAGTGCCTTGGCCTGTACCTTCTTGGTGAAATCGACATCGGGCACATTGCTGTCGGCCTGATTGAATTCGACGGCAATCATGGCACCCAGACCGCGCACATCGGCTATCTGCGGGATGGATTTCTTCAGCGTGTTGAGTTTTTCCTTCAGCGCATCGCCCAGACGGTTGGCGCGCTCCAGCAGCTTTTCTTCGGCGATGGCATCAATCACGGCCTCGGCCGCTGCCAGTGCCAGCGGGTTGCCGGCGTAAGTGCCGCCCAGCCCGCCTGGTGCTGGGGCATCCATGATGTCGGCACGGCCGATGACGGCGGATAGCGGGAAGCCGCCGGCCAGCGATTTGGCGGTGGTGATCATATCCGGCGCGACATCGTAGTGCTGGCTGGCAAAGAACTTGCCGGTACGGGCAAAGCCGGCTTGTACTTCATCGGCAATCATCACGATGCCGTGGGTGTCGCACAGGCGGCGTAGCGCACATACCCATTCATTTGGTGCGGCATAGAATCCGCCTTCACCCTGTACCGGCTCGTAAATGATGGCTGCCACGCGGCTGGCTTCGATATCGTATTTGAACAGTTTTTCGATGCTGGCGATCGAGTCTGCCACCGAGACGCCATACAGCGCATTGGGGAAGCTCGCGTGGTAGACCTCGGCCGGGAACGGGCCAAAGCCGATCTTGTAGGGGGCGACCTTGCCGGTCAGTGCCATGCCCATCATGGTGCGGCCGTGAAAACCGCCACCGAAAGCAATCACGCCGGAGCGGCCGGTTGCGACGCGGGCGATCTTGATCGCGTTTTCCACCGCCTCGGCGCCGGTGGTCAGGAAGGCTGTTTTCTTGGCAAAGTTGCCCGGTGCCAGTGCATTCAGTTTTTCAGCGACGCTGATATAGCTTTCATACGGCACCACCTGGTAGCAGGTGTGGCTGAATTTTTGTAGCTGCGCTGCAACGGCTGCCTGTACCTTGTCGTGCAGGTGGCCGGTATTAAGCACGCCGATGCCGCCGGCAAAATCGATATAGCGGCGGCCTTCGGTATCCCACAGTTCGGCATTCTTCGCATGATCGATGAAGAAATTGCACATCACGCCCACGCCACGCGGGGTTGCATCAGCTTTACGCTGCAGGAGTTGTTTGGTATCGCTCATGGTTTGCCTCAGTGTCTATTGCGGGAGTGGACAGACGACATGCTATTTATGCTTTATGTATTTTCGCAGCTGCTTAATGCTGCTGTCTGTGCGATTCATTCTAATGATGTGTTTAGAGAAATGCCACGCGTATAGCGATAAATTAAACACTTGAACGGCAAATGATGCAGAAATGATCACACTTGGCTGCTATGGGATGGGGGTGAATAAAAGGCCGGCAGCTGCGGCTTCGAGTGAAGTGCAGGTGCCGGCCTTGGATTCAGCAGAAAAGTCGTGCCTAGAAGTAGCGGTTGATGCTTCTGAGGCTATCTTCGGATAAGTCGCCACTGGCTTGTGCCAGTTGCAGGCGCGCGAACAGATAGCCGTAGCGCGATTCGGACAGCTGGCGTTCGGCTTCGAAGTAGGCCTGCTCGGCCTGCAGCAGGTCGAGTATGGTGCGCAGACCCACTTCACGACCCAGGCGGGTGGCATCGACCTTGTTTTTGGTCGACAGCAATAGCTGCTCGTTGGCCTGCACCAGCGCCGCGCCATTGTTTACGCCGAGAAAGGCGGCCCGCACCTCTTCGCGTACCTTGCGCTTGCTGGACTCCAGTTGCTCGCTGGCCTGTTCCTGTAGCGCGACGGCCTCGCGGACTTGCGAATTGATGCCACCGCCGGCATACAGCGGCATGCTCAGGTTCAGGCCTATGCTGCTGCCGCGGGTATCGCTAAAAGGCTGTCTGGTGGTCGTTTGATCCTGATAGCCGGCGGTCAGCGCCAGCTTCGGCAGGTGGTTGCCGCGTGCGCTGCTGACATTTTGCTGTGCCAGTTGCTGTTGCTGTTCGCTGGCGGTAATGGCGGGGTTATTGGCCAGTGCGCGGTTGATCCAGGTATCGACCGATGAAGGCTCCGGGGGCGTCAGTGCAATCTTGCCCTTGAGCGGATTGACGCCTTCGGCCATCAGTCCGGTCAGTGTGCGCAGGGCATTGCGTCTGACTTCCAGCTGATTGAGCGCGCTGATCTCGCGGGCCGAGGCTGCGTTATAGCTGGCCTGCGCTTCATAGCTGTCGAGGATGGTGGCGGTGCCGACTTCAAAAGCCTTCTTGGCCTGCGCCAGCTGTTTTTCAAACGATTTTTTGGCTGCCTGCGTGGAGGACAGCGTGTCCTGTGCCAGCA
>NZ_JBOFOO010000150.1:0-5133 GCF_051659485.1 Craterilacuibacter sp.
GCCCTTGCCCGGCGGGCGACGACAGGGCGCAATACGAAATAGGTCAGCAGTCCGATGCCGACACCGCCGGCCATGGCACTGCTAAAGCTCATCGGCCAGATACGCGCCAAGCCCTTGATCAGCAGGTAGCTGGTAAAGATCCAGGCCATCAGTGCGATCAGGATGGGGACGATGCGCGCTGCCGCCGCTTTCATGTCGCTCTGGTAGGTGATGGTCCGCTTGATGAAATAAAGGAAGGCCGCCGCAATCACGCCGCCCAGTACCGGTGAAATCACCCAGCTGGCGGCAATCGTGGCGACTTTGCTCCAGTTGGCAATGCCGAAGCCGGCAGCCATCACGCCCGACCCCAGCAGGGCGCCGACAATGGAGTGCGTCGTCGACACCGGCGCACCGACCAGGGTGGCGATATTCAGCCACAGCGCGGCGGCCAGCAGTGCGGACATCATGATCCAGATAAAGGCAGCTTTATCGGGAATCAGGGAGGGATCGATAATGCCGCTGCGTATGGTGGAGACCACATCGCCACCGGCAATAATGGCACCGCCGGCTTCAAAAACGGCGGCAATAATCAGTGCGCCACCCATCGTCAGCGCCTTGGAACCGACGGCCGGGCCGACGTTATTGGCGACGTCGTTGGCACCGATATTCATGGCCATATAGGCACCAATACCGGCTGCCACCATCATCGGCAGGCTGACATGGCCTAAAGTGGTGCTGTAGATGACTGCGCCTACGATAAAGAGCAGAGCCAGACCCAGACGCATAAAATCGCTGCGGCCTTTGTCTGCTGCTTTGTTGAGGTCATTGAGGTCTTGTAAGTCCACGACTTGATCCTGTTTGATGCAAAAGCAAAAAAGCCTGGCAGAAACTGCCCAGGCTGGTATCGGGTGCTCGCATAATAACACCCATTTTAGCGGGGAAAAACCCGTAGGAAACTGCTGATATGAAAAGAAAAACCCGATCTGGCCGGATCGGGTTGTTATTTTTGCCTTTGGTATTTTTATGCTAATTTTAAAATCTGTATGGTCTAGCCAAATTTGCCGGTGATGTAGTCTTCGGTCGCCTTTTTCTTGGGCGCAGTGAAGATACTATCGGTTTCGCCGAATTCGACCAGATCGCCAAGATACATATAGGCGGTGTAGTCGGAGACGCGGGCGGCCTGCTGCATATTGTGGGTGACGATGGCGATGGTGTAATCCGCCTTCAATTCATTGATCAGCTCTTCGATATGGGCGGTCGAAATCGGGTCCAGTGCCGAGGTCGGTTCATCCAGTAGCACCACTTCCGGCCGGGTCGCGACGGCGCGGGCAATGCACAGGCGCTGTTGCTGGCCACCGGAGAGCGAGTTGCCCGACTGCTTGAGTTTGTCCTTGACTTCATTCCACAGCGCCGCTTTTTTCAGCGCCCATTCCACGCGCTCGTCCATATCGACACGCGACAGGTTCTCATACAGCTTCACGCCGAAAGTGATGTTGTCGTAGATGGACATCGGGAACGGTGTCGGCTTCTGGAATACCATGCCGACCTTGGCGCGCAACAGGTTGATGTCGATATCGCGGCCAAGGATATTATGGCCGTCGAGCAAAATCTCGCCCTCGGCCCGCATGCCCGGGTACAGCTCGAACATGCGGTTGAATACGCGCAGCAGTGTCGATTTGCCGCAGCCGGACGGGCCGATAAAAGCGGTCACCTGATTGCGCGGAATCTCGAGATTGATCCCCTTGAGCGCCTGATAGTTGCCGTAGTAGAAGTTCAGGTCTTTGACTTGCAGCTTGATAGCGTTTTCGGTCATGGTGATGCCTTAATGCGATTGTGTTTTCTGGCGGCCCATCCAGCGGGCCACGATATTGAGGGTGAGCACGCTGAAGGTAATCAGCAGGGCGCCGGCCCAAGCCAGACGGTGCCAGTCTTCATACGGGCTCATGGCAAACTGGAAAATCACGATGGGCAGGTTGGCCATAGGCTGGTTCATGCCGCTCCAGAACTGGTTGTTCAGTGCGGTAAACAGCAGGGGCGCCGTTTCACCCGAAATGCGTGCCACTGCCAGCAGGATGCCGGTAATCACGCCGGCCTTGGCCGAGCGCAGGGTGACATACATCGTTACTTTCCATTGCGGCGCACCCAGAGCGATGGCGGCTTCGCGCAGGCTGTTGGGCACCAGATGCAGCATGTTTTCGGTGGTGCGTACCACCACCGGAATCACCAGTAGCGACAGCGCCAGCGAGCCTGCCCAGCCGGAGAAGTGCCCGACCGAGATCACATACACCTCGTAGATAAACAGGCCGATCACAATGGAGGGTGCCGACAGCAGGATGTCGTTGATAAAGCGTGTCGCCGGCGCCAGCCAGCCGCGGCTGCCGTACTCGGCCAGATAGATGCCGGCCAGAATACCGATAGGCGTACCGATCAGCGTGCCGAAGAAGGTCATCTGCAAAGAGCCGGCGATGGCATTGGCCAGACCGCCTTGCGAGCCCGGTGGCGGCGTGATCTGGGTGAATACCTCGGTCGACATGCCCTCGAGGCCTAGGCGCAGTAGCGTCCACAAGATCCAGAACAGCCAGAACAGGCCGAAAGCCATGGCCAGTGTGGAGGCTGTCATATTGAAGGCGTTGATCAGCCGGCGCTTGCGGTAGACCGGATTGTTGCGGGAGAAGTTTTTATCTTTCACGCGGCTGCCCTTGCTGCTGCTGTGGATCAATGATTGTTCCATGGTGTTATTGCTCATCAGGAATGATGGCCTTCCTGTTTCTTCAGCTGCATCAATAGCAGTTTGGAGCAGGCGAGCACTACAAAAGTAATGAAGAACAGGATCAGTCCGAGCGAGATCAGCGCCGACAGATGGAGTTCGCTGGTGGCTTCGGCAAATTCGTTGGCCAGCGACGAGGCAATCGAGTTGCCGGCTTCAAACAGGCCGGAGGCAAAAATAGTCGAGTTGCCGATGACGAAGGTCACCGCCATGGTTTCACCCAGTGCGCGGCCCAGCCCCAGCATAATGCCGCCGATCACCCCGGTTTTGGTGTAGGGCAGTACCACATTGCGCACCACTTCCCAGGTGGTGCCACCCAGGGCGTAAGCCGATTCCTTGAGCATGGGCGGCACCACTTCGAATACGTCGCGCATCACCGAGGCAATAAACGGAATCACCATGATGGCCAGTATCAGGCCGGCGGTGAAAATGCCGATGCCCATCGGTGCGCCCTGAAACAGGAAACCGATGACAGGCAACTCGCCCATATTGTCCAGGATCCACGGCTGGACATGGTCGCCAAACCACGGGGCAAACACAAACAAGCCCCACATGCCGTAAATGATGGAGGGGATGCCGGCCAGGAGTTCAACTGCAATCCCCAGCGGGCGCCTGAGCCAGATCGGGGACAATTCGGTCAGAAATAAAGCAATGCCGAAGCTGACCGGCACACCGATCAGCAGGGCAATAAAGGAGGTCATCAGCGTGCCGTAAATGGGGACCAGCGCGCCAAAATTCTCGGCGACAGGATCCCACTCGGTGCTGGTCAGAAAGCTCCAGCCGGAATGCTTGAAGGTCGGCAGCGAACCGATCACCAGCGACAGCAGGATACCTACCAGCATGGCCAGTACGAAGAAGGCAAAAAATTGTGTGCTGATGCGAAACAGCTTGTCTATCAGCATCTGGCGTTTCAGATGCGGGGTGTTCTGGTATTTTTCCATACTCAATCTACTCGGGCTTAGGCAGGCAAAAAGCCGGGGAGGGTATCCCCGGCCATCGTTGCCCTGTTCCGTGTTAGCGGGCTTATTTCCAGATGGCCTGACCGTTGGTCGCGGTGATCTGTTTCCATGAAGTGCGTACCTGGTTCTGCACTATGGCCGGCATTGGAACGTAGTCCAGATCCAGAGCCATCTTGCTGCCATCCTGATAAGCCCAGTTGAAGAACTTCAGTGCTTCGGCGCTACCTTCGGTCTTGTCGGTTTTCTGCTGCATCAGGATGAAGGTGGCGCTGGAAATCGGCCAGCTGTCCTTGCCCTGGGCATTGGTCAGAATCAGGTAAAAGCCGGGAGCGTTCTTCCAGTCTGCGCCTGCAGCAGCGGCGGCAAAGCTCTTGTCGTCCGGCTGTACAAAGCTGCCGGCCGCGTTTTGAACTGCGGCGTGCGGGATCTTGTTGACCTTGGCGTAAGCGTATTCTACGTAGCCGATCGAACCCTTGATGCGGTTGACGTAGTTGGAGACGCCCTCGTTGCCCTTGCCGCCTACGCCCAGTTTCCAGGCGACCGAAGTGCTGGCGCCGATAGCGGTTTTCCAGCTTGGCGAAACTTTGGACAGATAGTCGGTAAAGACAAAGGTGGTGCCCGAGCCGTCGGAGCGGCGTACCGGCGTGATTTTCTGGTCCGGCAGCGCCACGCCCGGGTTGAGCTTGACGATCACCGGGTCATTCCACTTGCTGATCGTGCCCATATAGATGTCGGCCAGTACCGGGCCGGTCAGCTTCAGTTGCCCCGGCTTGATGCCCGGCAGGTTGACAACCGGCACCACGCCGCCGATCACGGTCGGGAACTGGACCAGACCTTTTTTGGCCAGCTCTTCCGGCTTGAGCGGCATGTCGGATGCGCCAAAGTCGACGGTTTTCGATTCGATCTGTTTAATGCCGCCGCCGGAGCCGATGGACTGGTAGTTGACGCGGTTACCGGTCTTGGCTTTATAGGCTTCTGCCCATTTTGCGTACAGCGGATAAGGGAAAGTGGCACCCGCACCGGTAATATCGGCAGCAAAGGCCGGCGCAATAAAGGCGCCGGTCAGGGTCAGTGTGGCAGCGAGGCGTAGGGTGTGTTTCATGCTGACTCCGGTTTTGAGCGTCAAAAAATTTCAATGGACGCATCCTAGCCTGCTTTCTTTGCAGAAATATTACATTGCAGCACGCGTGTAAACCGGCTGCGGGTTGACGCTTGCCCTCTACCCTCTGAATAATGCCGGCAATTGCAAGAAATACGGGAGTCGGGAATGCGCACCAAGCTGGTGATCGGTAACTGGAAGATGAACGGGCGTCTCGCCGCCAATGAGCAACTGCTGCATGCCATGCTCGCACTGCCGGCCATTGCGCGCGCCGGGGCAGGGATTGCCGCACCTATGGCCTATATCCCCCAGATCGCGCGCCTGTGTGC
>NZ_JBOFOO010000151.1:0-2633 GCF_051659485.1 Craterilacuibacter sp.
GCGCACGATGACATGGCAGGTGGTGCAGGCACACGACATTTCGCAGGCATGCTCGATTTCGATATCGTGTGCCAGTAGCGCGTCACAGATGCTGGTGCCGTCGGTGATGTTGTCGAGGACAGCACCATCCGGGCACAGATCGGCATTGGGAAGCACAATGATACGGGGCATAGCGGTCAGTCCTTAGAGTTCTGCAATATTGTGGCCTTTGAGCGCGCGACGGATATTGCGATCCATGCGGCGTGAGGCAAAATTATCGGTGGCACGGTTCAGAGCGGCAGTGGCTTCATTGATGGCTCGCGTCAGCTTGCCGCTGATCGCGGCTTCGGTTGCGGCCAGACAGGTATCGACCCGTGCGCGCTCCTCCTCATCCAGCAAGTCACCGTCTATCTCCAGCGCGGTACGGGTCACATCCATCAGGCTTTGGGCATCGACCATGGCTTCGCGCAGCTTGCGCGCCTGGATATCCTCCTGCACATGCTCCATCGACTCGGTCAGCATGCGGCTGATGTCGTCGTCGGACAGGCCGTAAGAAGGCTTGATGGTAATGCCGGCCTCGACGCCGGAAGTCAGTTCGCGCGCCGTCACCGACAGCAATCCGTCGGCATCGATCTGGAAGGCAATGCGGATGCGGGCGGCGCCGGCCACCATAGGCGGGATGCCGGTCAGTACGAAGCGGCCGAGCGAGCGGCAGTCGGCGACCAGTTCGCGTTCGCCCTGCAGCACATGGATGCTCATCGCGCTCTGGCCGTCCTTGAAGGTGGTGAACTCCTGTGCCCGCGCCACCGGCAAGGTGGTATTGCGCGGAATAATCTTCTCGGTCAAGCCGCCCATGGTCTCGATGCCCAGCGACAGCGGGTTGACATCCAGCAGCAGCCAGTCCTCACCTTGCTTGTTGCCGGCCAGTACATTGGCTTGAATGGCGGCACCCAGTGCCACCACCTTGTCCGGGTCCAGATTGGTCAGTGGCGGCTGGCCGAAAAACTGGCCAACGGCCTGCTGGATAGCCGGCATGCGGGTCGCCCCGCCGACCATCACGACGCCGGCGATATCGGCGGCAGCGATGCGTGCATCGCGTAGCGCCTTGCGCATGGGCATCAGTGTCTTGTCGACCAGAGGACGGGTGATGGTGTGAAAATTGTCCTGCTTCAGAATCAGATCCAGCGCCTGGCCATCGGACAAAATGGCGGTGATGCGGGCCTCGCTGTGTTCGCTCAGGTGTTCCTTGGCTTCGCGTGCGCGGGTCAGCAGCTGGCGGGTGTCCTGTGCATTCAGGCCGGACAGACCGGCTTCGGCCAGCATCCAGCAATAAATGCGGTGATCGAAATCGTCGCCGCCCAGTGCCGCGTCACCGCTGGTGGACAGTACTTCGAACACGCCCTGAGTCAGCTTGAGGATGGAGACATCCAGCGTGCCGCCCCCCAGATCGTAAACGGCGTAAGTTCCTTCGGACGCATTGTCGAGGCCATAGGCAATGGCGGCAGCGGTGGGTTCGTTCAACAGGCGCAGCACATTGAGGCCGGCGAGGCGGGCCGCATCCTTGGTCGCCTGACGCTGGGCATCGTCGAAGTAGGCTGGTACGGTGATGACGGCCCCGGTGAGCTCGCCTCCGAGGCTGTTTTCTGCGCGCAGGCGCAGCGTGCGCAGGATTTCAGCCGAGACTTCGACCGGGCTTTTGGCGCCGCTGCCGGTCTGGATCTGCAGCATGCCTGGTGTGTCGATAAAGCGGTAGGGCAGGGCGGCGGCTTCTGCGATGTCGGACAGACCACGGCCCATGAAACGCTTGGTCGAAACGATGGTGTTGTGCGGGTCGCGGCTTTGTTCGGCTTGTGCGTCTACGCCCACCACGGTACTGCCATCGGCGAGGTAACGCACGACCGAGGGCAGCAGGCTGCGGCCATCTGTGTCCGGCAGGACGGTGGCGGTGCCGCTTCTGACCGACGCCACCAGAGAGTTGGTGGTGCCCAGATCGATACCGACCGCAAGGCGGTGCTGGTGGGGCGCTGCTGACAGGCCGGGTTCGGCGATTTGCAATAGGGCCATGGCGTCTTCGGTTCTTTGTCGTTCGGGCAGCTTGCCCGTGTTTTTAGTACAGCAGCGCTTCGATGGCGTCGCCGGTGTCGTGCTCTAGTTTTTCCAGAAAGCGTAATTTTCGCACTAAAACGGCTGCGGCTTCCAGATCATGTTCATGGTCAATTTGCTGGATCAGTGCCTGCTCCAGTGCCAACGTGTCGGCCTGAATCTCGCGAGACAGGCGTTCCAGTGCCTCGATATCGCTGTCGACCTTGCCGTCTTCCAGTGCTTCATGCCATTCCATCTGCGCCATCAGGAAATCGGCAGGCATGCTGGTATTGGTTTCTTCCTGGGTATCGACGCCGGCGAGCATCAGCAGATACCGGGCACGGGAGATCGGCTTTTTCAGTGTCTGGTAGGCTTCGTTGACGCGGGTGGCGATCATGAGCGCACGGCGGCGCTCTGCATCCGGTGCGCGGGCAAAACGGTCGGGATGGACTTCGGTGGCAATCGCGCGCCAGTTGCGCTCAAGCGCCGCCATATCCAGTGCAAAGCATGGCGGCAATGCAAACAGCGCGAAGTAATCTTGGGTGAAGTCGGAATTCATGGCAGCCCTGCAG
>NZ_JBOFOO010000152.1:0-1208 GCF_051659485.1 Craterilacuibacter sp.
TATATTTGGAGGTAAAACGGGTGTCTTCCTCGCGCTGCACCAGCGGCACCACCTTGCCGCGCTGGCTGGCTTGCACAAAGGTAAAGCCGCCCAGCCAGGCCAGATCGATCTTGTCGCTATTGAGCGCGGTCACGACCGAGGCGTAATCGGTCACCGGAATAAACTGGACCTTCATCCCCAGCTCTTTTTCCAGATAGGCACCCAAGGGGGCAAATTTGCGCTGCAGCTCGGTCGGTGCTTCATCCGGAATAGCGGAAACCTTGAGAATGGCTTCGTCGGCGTGGACAAACAGGCTGGCGCCCAGCAGTAGCCCTGCCAGCAGATTGTTAGCGTGCATAGTGTTCTCTTGTGTGCTGCGGGCAATACGCCGCATACATCCGGCCCGGGCGGCACGCCCGGACAATAAAAATCCAGTCACCAGGACTGGCAAGGGGGGCGGTCAATAAGCCGCCGTATTCCATCCGGCTACGCGATGCAGCCGGGCGGGATTCTAATTCATTTCACATGTCATGGCACGGATAAACGCACGCGCGGGCACGCCGTCTCAGCGCAGCAGCGTCCACAGCATCTCGGTCGCCATCACCGCCATCAATAGCGCAAACGCCTTCTTCAGCTTGGGGACCGGCAATTTATGTGCGGCACGCGCGCCTATCGGCGCCAGCAACACCGTCATCAGCATCAGCACCAGCATCGCCGGCAGATAGATGAAACCGGCCGAACCCCACGGCAAGCCGGCCTGACCCCAGCCGCTCAGCAAATAACCGATGGCGCCGGACACGGCAATCGGCCAGCCCAGCGCGGCGCTGGTCGCGATAGCGGTATGCACCGGTACATTGCACCAGCTCATAAACGGCACGCTCATCGAGCCGCCACCGATGCCGACCCAGCTGGAAATCACGCCGATCACGCCACCGGTACTCCATTGCCCGGCCACACCCGGCAAGGCGCGGCTAGCCGGCGGCTTGGCCCCCAGATACATCTGCAGGCCGATCACATAGGCGTAGATCACGAAGAACCAGCGCAGCTCGCGCCCCGGAATCCAGCCGGCAATCATACTGCCGGCCAGCGTGCCCAGTACCATGGCTGGAGCCATGCTCTTGACGATACGCCAGTCGACCGCGCCCCGTTGCTGGTGGGCGCGCACGCTGGAAAGGCTGGTAAACACCATCACCGCGAGCGAAGTGCCCACCGCAATATGCTGGACATGC
>NZ_JBOFOO010000153.1:0-1391 GCF_051659485.1 Craterilacuibacter sp.
AGTTGCCGGCGGTGATAACTGGCGATGCGCGCCGCGCGCGCTCTGGCGCCGATAAAGGGCAACTGGTGCGAAGGCAGCACCAAGGTGGCGGCGGGCAGATTCTGCAGCGCCAGCATCGCGGCCATCCAGCTGCCCAAGGGGTCGCCCAGACGGTTGGACAGATTAAGCCCGACGCTGGGCGTAATGCGCGGCAGCAACTGGTCACCGGCAATCAGCACGCCAAGTGCTGCGCAATACAATAGCGCATGTTGGGGTGAGTGACCGGCGCTGGTGATCACTCGCCAGCGATGCGGGCCTATGGCCAGCTCGTCGCCGTCCGACAAGGGGGTGAAGGCGGCAGGTGGCGGGCTGATAAAATTGCCGTCACGAAAACTGGCTACAGCCAGCAAGAGCGTGGCGACAGGCAGGCCGCTAGCCATAAAAAATGCGCGCTCGTCACCCGCGCGGGCGTCATCAGTACCACGTCCCCAGGTATCCTGCAAGGCGTGGTACTCGGCCTCGGGCATCCAGAGCTTCATCCCTTGGCGTTCGCACAACCAGCCGGCAAGGCCGGCGTGATCATGGTGGAAATGGGTGCAGATCAAGCGGGTCAGCCGGTAGCGGCGCAGCAGCGTGTGCCACAGTTCGCGCGTGGTATCGCTGGCAAGGCCGGTATCCACCAGCGCCCAGCCCTCGCCGTCTGCGATCAGCCACAGATTGATGTGGCCGGGCGGAAACGGCATCGGCATCCGTAGCCACAACACGCCGGGTGCGACTTCAAGTGCACAGCCGGCAGCGGGCGGATCGGCAAACGGGTAATGCAATTCGGTGTCGGACATAAAATCCTCGTGAGCCGGCTATCCGGGCGCTGCGGCAGGATGGGGAACTGAAAAAAGGGGGCGGCATGTGCGTTTAGCCGCCCCACTCCCTAGCCGGCAAATGGCGGCAGACCGGCCTTTTCCAGTGCAGCTGGCGAATACGGTACATAGGCTTGCGCCGCCTCGTCGCACACATACAGCGGATCGTCAAAGCGGGCGGGATCGTAGCCTGCACGCATCAGCTCGGTCTTTTTCAGTTTGAAGGTGGTGGTCATGTCGGCTTCCGGGCACACGCGCACGAACTGCGGGACGGCGTAGCGCGGCAGTCTGCCATGCACCAACTGGTAAAACGAGACTGGATCAAAATGGTGACCTGTCTGCATCACCGCCGCCGCCATGCCGCAGCGCCCTTCGAGGCCCGGCACCTGTACGCCGTAGATCGCCACCGACTCCAGCCCGGCATAGTCCGACAAGGCCTCGGCCACCTCGGTAGTCGACACGTTTTCGCTCTTCCAGCGGAAGGTGTCGCCGATGCGGTCGACAAACCAGCAATAGCCGTCCTCGTCGTAGCGCAGCAGATCGCCCGAGCGCCAC
>NZ_JBOFOO010000154.1:0-1054 GCF_051659485.1 Craterilacuibacter sp.
TGCCGTCTTCTTTTGTGGCATCCCAATTCAAATTCAATCATTCTCCGAGCCGATACAGCTTGACCTCGCATTACTACTGCCAAAGCTTCCGTTTACTCAAGCTGTATCTTACCTACCTACGCTTGTTAACCCGCCGAAGCTTGGCGAACGCATATTTGTCGCGGGGTACTCTGACGAACTTGTTCTTCCATTCCAATTCGAAAAACTTCTAAGCAAGACCATCAGCGGTATGCCCGCGTTTCTAGAAGCCATGGAGAAAGGCTATATGGCCGACATGACAGGGCCTTTAATCAAACAGGGGCACATCGGAAACGTGCGAAGGGTCACCGCTGAAAATAGCGTGACCGAAGATCACATAGAGTGCGATTTCATATATATCGACAACTCTATGCATTCTGGTGCCAGCGGAGGTCCGGTATTTAATGAAAATGGTGAAGCTGTCGGTGTAATCACCAAGCGCGCAGTCACCTCAGCATCACAGGGGAGCTACCCAAAACTAGAAGTTCCCTCGGGTTGCACAATCGGACTGAGCCTGCAGCCACTTATCCACGTCGCTAAAAGACAATCACCTCACCCTATCCACAACCCCAGCACCTAACCATCAATCCACCAGCCGCCCGTCCACCAGCCGGATCTGCCGGTCACAAGTGTCGGCCAGCCGCGCGTCGTGGGTGACGACGAGGAAGGTGACGCCGTCTTCGCGGTTGATTTCGCGCATCAGCGCGAAGGCGTCGGCGGCGGTCTGGGTATCGAGGTTGCCGGTCGGCTCGTCGGCCAGCACCAGCCGCGGGCGCGCCATCAGCGCGCGCACGATGGCGACGCGCTGCTGCTGGCCGCCGGATAGTTGCACCGGCATCTTGTAGCTGTGCTCGGCCAGACCGACCCGCGCCAGCAGCATGGCGGCCCTGGCCTTGTCGTCCGTACTCACCGCCCCCTTGCCGGCGAACACCGGCATCATCACGTTTTCCAGTGCCGTAAACGCCGGCAGCAGATGGTGAAACTGGAAGATAAAACCCAGATAAAGATTGCGTAGCCGGGTGCGCGCCGCATCGCT
>NZ_JBOFOO010000155.1:0-4408 GCF_051659485.1 Craterilacuibacter sp.
GTAAGGATGTCTGCCGCAGCGTCGCGGGCGGCGACCATGACCAGTTTTTCTGCCATGCACCCCGCACCATGTCCGGATACTCGGCGCGGCCACGGCTACCGTTGTAGCGCCCCAAGGCCAGAAACAGATTGCCTTTTTCGCGGTCGATGTAATGGCGCAAGATGGCACAGCCGTAGCGCAGATTGGTGGTGAGATCGAACAGATTATGCTCGGACGTGCCTATGCTGCGCGTCCAGAACGGCATCACCTGCATCAGTCCGCGCGCGTCGGCACTGGACACCGCATATTTCTTGAAGCCGCTTTCCACCTGAATCAGAGCCAGCACCATCTGCGGATCGAGACCGGCGCGGGTCGCTTCGTAATGGATGGCGGTCAGCAGGCGCTCGCGCGCCCACGCATCGGGAATGCGCCGCGCAAGCCGGCCCGACATCTCGGTGAGCCAAGCCTGCCCTTCACGCGGATTGTCGAACACCAGTCGCGGCGCATTGACGTCACCGACACTGCGGCGCAAGGCCGAAGCGACGGTGTGCGACAGGTCTTCTTCGCGCTGCGCCCCTGCCCACGCCGGCATCACCAGCGCGGCAAGCAACAGGCCGATGACGGTGCGGCGCATCAAATGCCGAGTTTGCCGAACATGAAGCCGAGCACATCGGCGGCGGCCAGCTCGGTCTTGTCGGCATCGCGGCGATGCTGATACTCGACCTTGCCTTCTTTCAGGCTACGGTCGCCGATCACTACGCGGTGCGGGATGCCGATCAGCTCGGAGTCGGCCAGCAGCACGCCCGGACGCTCGTCACGGTCGTCCAGCAGCACATCCACCCCCTTGGCCAGCAGGCCCTGATACAGCGCCTCGGCGGCGGCGGCCACCGCTTCGCTGCGCTTCATGCCCATAGGCACGATCACCACGGTGAACGGCGCCAGTGCATCGGTCCAGATAATGCCGCGCTCGTCATGGTTCTGCTCGATGGCCGCCCCCAGAATGCGCGATACGCCGATACCGTAGCAGCCCATTTCGAAGTGCTTGGGCTTGCCGTCCATATCAAGGAAGGTCGCACCCATTTCCTTGGAGTACTTGGTGCCCAGATAGAACACATGGCCCACTTCGATGCCGCGCTGTATCGCCAGCACGCCCTTGCCGTCCGGCGATGCATCGCCTTCGACCACATTGCGGATATCGACTACCACCGGCTCGGGCAGGTCACGGCCGAAGTTGACGCCGGTCAGGTGCACGTCGTCTTCGTTACCGCCCACCACCATATCGGCCATCAGCGCAACCGTACGGTCGGCATAGACCTTGCCCTTGAAGCCCAAGGGCCCCAGCGAGCCCGGCTGGGCGCCGAAGGCCGCAACGATGGATTCTGGGGTCGCAAAGGTCAGCGGCTTGGCCACGCCGGCAAGCTTCTCGCCCTTGATTTCATTGAGTTCATGATCACCACGCACCAGCAGCAGCACCGGCAGCCTGTCTTCCGCATCGCCTTCGACCACTACCGCCTTCACTGTCTGCCTGATGTCGCAGGACAAAAAAGCCACCAGCTCGTCTATGGTTTTCACCCCCGGGGTGCGCACCTTGTGCATCAGGCTGCCCGGTGCCGGACGCGCCAGCTTGGGCGCCACGGCTTCGGCCAGTTCGATATTGGCGGCGTAATCGGAATCCGGGCAGTAGACGATGGCGTCTTCACCGGTGTCGGCGATGACCTGGAATTCATGCGAGCGATCGCCACCGATGGCGCCGGTGTCGGCCGCCACCGCGCGGTAAGTCAGGCCCATGCGGTCGAACACGCGCTGGTAGGCGGCGAACATATTGTCGTAGCTCTTCAGCGCATCGTCGGCGCTGCGGTCGAAGGAGTAGGCGTCCTTCATGGTGAATTCGCGGCCACGCATCACGCCGAAGCGCGGGCGGCGCTCGTCGCGGAACTTGGTCTGGATCTGGTAGAAATTCTTGGGCAGCTGGCGATAGCTCTTGAGTTCGGTACGCACGATATCGGTCACCACTTCTTCCGAGGTCGGCTGGATCACGAAATCACGGTCATGGCGGTCCTTGAAGCGCAACAGCTCCTCGCCCATCTTGTCCCAGCGCCCGGTTTCCTGCCACAGTACAGCCGGCTGGACCACCGGCATCGAAATTTCGATGGCACCGGCACGGTTCATTTCTTCACGCACGATGGCTTCGACCTTGCGTAAGGCACGCAGACCCATGGGCATCCAGCTATAGATGCCGGCGCCTACCTTGCGGATCATGCCGGCACGCAGCATCAGCTTCTGGCTGACGATATCGGCATCGGCCGGAGCCTCTTTCAGGGTAGAGATGAAGAACTGCGAAGCGCGCATGGGGGAACATCCTTGAAATTGCGTTAGATAGCGCGATTGTAGCGCCGGCGGGGGCAAGGGTGGAAGCCGGGCGTGCAGCGCGCGTCCAAACAATGGCGGGCAAACGGCAGCTATCCCCACGGCAAGAGGGAGTGCATGCTAAGCTGCGCGCCAATATTGATTACCCCAGCAGGAAATTTCTCCAATATGCAACATTTCATTCCCGGCAAAGATGCCGCCCTCGAAGACTCCATCGCCGTCATGCAGGGCAAACTGGCCGCACGCGGCTTCAATATCGAAGAAGTGTCCTGGCTCAATCCGGTCGACAACTGCTGGTCGGTACATATCCGCGACCGCGACTGCCCTTTGCTGTTTACCAACGGCAAGGGTGCGAGCGAGCTGGCAGCCCGTGCCAGTGCGCTGGGTGAAATGTTCGAGCGTCTGTCCTGCCACTACTTCTGGACCCATTTCTATCTGGGTGAAGAACGCGCCAATCGCCCCTATGTACACTATCCGCAGGAGCGCTGGTTCGCATTGCCGGAGGATGGCGCCTGGCCTGCCGGCCTGCTCAATGAAGACCTGCTGCCCTTTTATAACCCTGACGATGCGATCGCGGCGGCCGCACTGGTCGACCTTAATTCCGGCAATGCCGAACGCGGCATCTGCAGCCTGCCCTACACCCGCGTATCGGATGGAGTGCAAACATGGATTCCGGTGAACATCATCGGCAACCTGTATGTCAGCAACGGCATGTCGGCCGGCAACACCCAGCCGGAAGCACGCACTCAGGCGCTGTCTGAAATCCTCGAGCGCCATATCAAGTTCCGCATCATCGCCGAGGGCATCTGCCTGCCGGAGGTGCCGGAAGCGGTCATTGCACGCTACCCAAAAATCGCCGCCGGCATTCAGGGCCTGCGTGACGCCGGCTTCGGCATTCTGGTGAAAGACGCCTCGCTGGGCGGCCGCTACCCGGTGATGAACGTCACCATGCTGCACCCGCATGATCAGGGCGTCTTCGCCAGCTTCGGTGCCCACCCAAGCTTTGAAGTGGCACTGGAACGCGCCCTCACCGAACTGCTGCAAGGGCGCGCGCTGGATGCACTGGCCGGCTTCCCTGAGGCCGGCATGGATATGGATGAAGTGGCCAGCCCGTCCAACCTGGAAACCCACTTTATCGATTCGGCCGGCATCATAGGCTGGCCCTTCCTCGCGGCCAAACCTGACTTTGCCTTCGAAGACTGGGACTTCAAGGGCAGCACGCAGCAGGATTACGAGCGTCTGTGCGCCATCATCCACGAGGACGAATTCGAGATCTATGTCTCCGACTTCACCGAACTTGGGGTGTACGCCTGCCGCATTCTGGTGCCGGGCATGTCCGAGATCTACCAGATCGACGATCTGGAATGGGAAAACAATAGCGTGGGCAATGCTATCCGCCCCGCCATCCTGTCGCTGCACAGCCTGAGCGACGAGGCCTGTGCCGAATTGCTACGCGAATTGCAGGTACTGGCTCTGGCCGACCATCACTCGCTATGGGAGATTCTGGGTCTGGCGGTAGCGGAAGGCTCGGCGTGGAAGACCTTGCGTATCGGCGAACTCAAGACGCTGCTGGCGCTGGCCTGTGGCGATAAAGCGGCCATTCGCGAAGGGCTGGAATGGATACACCACTTCCGCCAGATCGGTCACGAGCGTTACCACGTCTACCGCTGCATCGAGACGCTGCTCGATCTGGACGGCGAGGGCGACTTTTGCCCGGCACTCGCCCTGCTCTACGGCGCCGACACGCTGGCGCTGGCCGAGGCATTGCTGGCACGTAGCCAGCGCTTCTTTGGTCTGTCCTCGCCGGGCATGGCACTCGAAGGGCTGGAGCTGCACCAGCGCTTGCTGACGGCTTACGACAAACTTCAGGCCTAAACCCGCAGCACAGAGGCAAGGCAGTCCGTCTGCCTTGCCTTTTTCAGGCTTCCCGCTACATCATCTTTATGCAGCGCGACATGCAACACCACAACCGCCACAGAATTTAGCTGCTATAGGTGGGTGATGCTTGGCGCATCTGTGGCTTCAGGGTAAGCTTCGCGCCAACCTTTCCGGGTTGCTGCAC
>NZ_JBOFOO010000156.1:0-1520 GCF_051659485.1 Craterilacuibacter sp.
GTTAGCCAGTGCGCGGCAATGATGCCCTCATCCAGTTGTGTCGTGATGGGGGAGGGCGAGGCCAGGCCAAAGAAGGCGAAGCGCAGATAAGTCGGCTCTCCCTGCGCCAGATAGATGCCAACCAGCCCTTGCGGCGTGAAGGCGTAGCCGGTTTCTTCCCTTACTTCGCGGCACACGGCTTCAAGCAGGCTTTCCCCTTTTTCCAGATGGCCGGCCGGCTGGTTGTAACGTACCCCCTCGCGGGTATTTTCTTCTACCATCAGGAAGCGCCCATCCCGTTCGATAATGGCGGCAACCGTGGTATTGGGCTTGAAGCGTGTCGTCATGATCGTGGCGATCTCCAGTTATAGGGGCGCATGAATGTCGAGAGTATGCCATGTATGTTTGCCTGTGTTACCCCACCACTGAAAGCCAGATCCGCCAAGCGGCATTAAATGGTGCCCGTCACCTGCGGGATATCCGTCCGGTCGCGACGCAGTGCGGAAAATGCGGGCATTGTGCGCATGCCATGCTCAAGCAGGCGGGTAAGGCTTTGCTCCCTGCTTTGTTCAAGCCCGGCTTGTGAAGCCCGCGCACTTTGCCATAATGCCTTGAGTTTCGTATTTATCCGGGAGGTGGGTGATGCAAGGCGATAAGAAGGTGATCGAGTTTCTGAACAAGGCGCTCAGAAATGAGCTGACGGCCATCAACCAGTATTTTTTACATGCGCGCATGTACCGTAACTGGGGGCTCAAGCGTCTGGACGAGCACGAGTATCATGAATCCATCGACGAAATGAAGCACGCCGACCGCCTGATAGAGCGCATCCTGTTTCTGGAGGGCCTGCCCAATCTGCAGGATCTGGGCAAGCTGTATATCGGCGAAAATCCCGAAGAAATGATTGCCTGTGATCTAAGGCTGGAGTTGGAGGCTCTGCCCTTGCTCAGGGATGCCATTCAGTACTGTGAAAGCATGCGCGACTATGTGACGCGCGAGCTCTTGGATGACATTCTGGCTTCGGAAGAGGAACACGTCGATTGGCTGGAAACCCAGCAGGATCTGATCGCCCGTATCGGCCTGCACAACTACCTGCAAAGCCAGATGGGGAGCTAGGCGAGGTTTAGTCGATAAAAAAGCCGGCTATGCCGGCTTTTTGTGGGTGAAGTCTTCTTGCTTTACAGCGCTGCGCTGGCGTCTGGCGGCACCGGGTCTTCCACTTCTTCCCATGGCAAGGCGACTTTTTGCTGGTTTATTTTCAGGATGCCTCCCTGGAAATTCAGCAGGGTCGAAACCTGTTTGCCATCCATTTTGATCAGCTTCTTGTCTGCCCATTCCGCCAATTGCGCATCCAGCAGGCTCTTGGCCAAGTCATCGATTTCGGCCATGTCTGGCTGATCCTCTGCGCTGGCATCGACGGTAAACAGGTTGCGTGCCTGTGCCACCACCATCGTCTCCAGTGCCGGTTTAGGCAGCGTGATATCTGCGTCGACAATAAAGCGGCTGATAAAGGTCAGTGGCGACTTGAGGTCGGCCTCCTTAAA
>NZ_JBOFOO010000157.1:0-4612 GCF_051659485.1 Craterilacuibacter sp.
AAGCGGTGATCAAAAAGGTGATCAGTGCCGGCTCGCGCATGGCGTCGTCGCGCATGGCGGTGGTGAGGCCGCCGGCGATGGTGCCGAATAAGGCAATACCGGCAATGCTCATCACCAGTGCCTGCGGAAAGGCCGCCAGTAGTGCGGCAACCGTCGCCCCGAACAGTCCCAGCAACAGATAAAACCCGCCTGCCGCTACGCTGGCAAGATAGCGTCGCTTGGGGTCGGCGTGGGCATCACTGTTCATGCATAGCGCTGCGGTGATGGCCGCCAGATTCAGGGCAAAGCAGCCGAAGGGCGCGAGTACGAGATTGATGGCACCGGTGCTGGTGATCAGCGGCGACACCGGCAAGAGGTAGCCATGGGTGCGCAGGGTGGCGACACCCGGCACATTCTGCGAGGCCATGGTCACTACAAATAAAGGCAGCCCGACACCCAGCAGTACGGCGGGAGAGAACACCGGCGTGATCCAGATGGGCGTCGCCAGCTGTAGTGCGAGTCCGTGCAGCCGCAACTGGCCTTGTGCCGCCGCCAGTGCAACCCCGAGTAGCAGCACGCCGAGCACGGCATAGCGCGGCAGCAGGCGCTTGAGTACGAGATAGGCGGCAAACATCGGCAGCACCAGAGCCAGATTGGCCTGCATGCTGCTGAATACATTGATGCCGAATTTCACCAGAATACCGGCCAGCATGGCGGAGGCCATCGGCAGCGGAATGCGGCTGATGGCGCGCTCGAATAGCCCGCTGATGCCGGATAACAAAATCAGTGCCGCTGAAAACACGAAAGCACCGATGGCTTCGGGCAGCGACACGCCGGACAGGCTGGTGACCAAGAGTGCCGCGCCCGGGGTCGACCAGGCGGTGACAACCGGTACCTTGTAGTGCAGGGACAGGCCGATGCAACTGATGCCCATAGCCAAGCCCAGCGCCAGCAGCCATGAGCTGATTTCGGCCGGGTTGGCGCCGGCGCTGCGTGC
The DNA here is from genome assembly GCF_051659485.1 of Craterilacuibacter sp. NCBI lineage: Bacteria > Pseudomonadati > Pseudomonadota > Betaproteobacteria > Neisseriales > Neisseriaceae > Craterilacuibacter > Craterilacuibacter sp. Next base: position 977 of record NZ_JBOFOO010000157.1, read on the forward strand.
CGCCTCGAACACGATGGCCGCCGAGCTGGTGTAGCCCACCAGTACGGTCACAAAACCGGCGGCGAGTGCCGGAAAATCCTGACGACTGATCATGATGTATGGGTTTTATGGGCGGATTTTCAAGATTAAGGTGATGGCCGCTGCTTGTCCAGCCACATGGACGGTGAAAATGCTGGGAGAGATCAGGGGCGCAGTTTACACTGCCGTTTTTTGCCGGAGTGCTCCCGTATGCCACACGAAGACATTATCGCCGCCACCCGCCTGTGGCTGGAGCAGGCCGTGATCGGGCTGGATCTATGTCCGTTTGCCCGCAAGGTGTATCTGGAAAACCGTGTCCGGCTGGTGGTGAGCGATGCGCGTCATCTGGATGGCTTCCTCGAAGATCTGGATAGCGAACTGGACAGGCTGGCCGCAACATCGGCCAGCGAGATCGACACCACCTTGCTGATCCATCCCACGCTGTTCGCCGATTTTATTGATTTTAACGATGTGTTGCTCTTGGCCGACGAGGCGATCAGCGAGCATGGTCTGGACGGCGTGATTCAGGCCGCCAATTTCCATCCTGATTTCCAGTTTGATGGTTGCGAACCGGATGATATGGTTAATTTCGTCAACCGCGCGCCATTCGCCACCCTGCATCTGCTGCGTGATGCCAGTGTAGAGGCTGCCATTGCCGATTATCCCGGGGTGGATGCGATTGCCGAACGCAATAGTGCGACGCTTTACAAGCTGGGCCATGCCGGCTGGGCCGCACTGGGGCTGCCGCTGAAATAAGCTGTTTTTCCGCACAAAAAAGCGCCCGCCTGATCAACAGGCGGGCGCTTTTTTGCGTCAGGTGTCGCCTCAGGCGCGCATGCGGCGCAGCACTTCTTCGCGGCCGATCAGCGTCAGTACGGCATCGACCGACGGTGTTTGCGCGGTGCCGCACACCAGTACACGCAGCGGCATGCCCAGCTGCCCCATCTTGATGCCTTCTGCGGCACAGAAGGGTTTGAACAGGCCATGGATGGCTTCGGCATTCCACTCGGGCACTGCCTCAAGCTGATCGGCAAAGCGTGCCATGCGGGCAGGGGCATCGCCCGACAGATGCTTGTCGAGGTCGGCGGCGCTCGGATGTAGCTTCTGGTAGAAATAATGGCACTCGTCGGCCAGTGTGTTCAGTTCCTGTACCCGTTCTTTCACCAGTGCCACCACTGCGGCCAGTGCCGGGCCATGGGCAGTATCGATGCCGGCGGCGCTCAGACGCGGTGCAATCAGTCCGGCCAGACGGGTATTGTCGGCGGCCTTGATATATTGGGCATTGAGCCACAGGAATTTTTCATGGTTGAAGCGGCTGGCGGACGGGCTGACTGCTTCCAGTGTGAACCACTCGACAAATTCAGCCATGGAGAAGAGCTCGTCGTCACCGTGGCCCCAGCCCAGACGTGCCAGATAGTTGAGCAGCGCTTCGGGCAGGATGCCCTGATCGGCGTAATCGACCACGCTGACCGCATCGCGGCGCTTGGACATTTTCTGTCCGTCCTCGTTGAGTATCATCGGCAGGTGGCCGTAGACAGGCAAGGGCGCATTCAGCGCCTTGAGGATGTTGATCTGGCGCGGGGTGTTGTTGACATGGTCGTCGCCGCGAATGACATGGGTGATGGCCATATCCCAGTCGTCCACCACCACGCAGAAGTTGTAAGTCGGGCTGCCGTCCGGGCGCGCGATGATCAGATCATCCAGTTCGACGTTGCCGATTTCGATACGGCCCTTGACCGCATCATCCCATGCCACTACGCCATCCAGCGGGGTCTTGAAACGCACCACCGGCTTGATACCGGCCGGAACGGGCGGCAGTACTTTGCCGGCTTCCGGGCGCCAGCGACGGTCGTAACGCGGCTTGTCGCCGCGTGCTTCCTGTTCGGCACGCAAGGCATCCAGTTCTTCACGGCTCATATAGCAGTGATAGGCATGGCCTGAGGCCAGCAGATGGGCGATGACTTCTTCGTAGCGCTCGAAGCGGTGGGTCTGGTAGAACGGGCCTTCATCGTAGTCGAGACCGACCCAGTTCATGCCGTCGAGGATGGCCTTGACGGACTCCGGTGTCGAGCGTTCGAGGTCGGTGTCTTCGATGCGCAGCACGAAAGTGCCGCCATGTTTTTTGGCGAAGGCCCAGGAAAACAGGGCGGTGCGCACGCCGCCGATGTGCAGATAGCCGGTCGGGCTGGGGGCGAAACGGGTACGGATCATGATGGCTCTGGCTCGCGTGCAAGGGTTAAGCCGGCTATTTTACGCTGTGCCAAAAAAAACCCGCAAACGCGATTGGCGTTTGCGGGGAAAATTCCACACAGGGTTAGAGAGGAATACGGGGTCAGACCATGGCGCTCATCTGCTGAACAGCACTGGCCGGCAGCATTTCCACCAGCAGCCAGGCAGCGGTACAGGCCAGCATGCCAGCCATGCTGTAGTTGAACAGGTTGAGGCGACGCGGTGAATCGAGATAACGGCGGATATATTCGCCACCCCAGGCCCAGATCGCGATGCAGGGCAGGGTGATGATAAAAGTGATGACAAAAAACAGGGCACCGGCCTGCCACACCGGCATCGTCTCGGGCAAAAAGACGATGGCGACGTTGAAGCCCATCAGCCACACCTTGGGGTTGAGCCAGTTAAACAGCACGCCACCGCCAAAACCCATCGGTTTAGCCTTGCGGTTTTGACCATCCGCGCCGGGCTCTGCCGCGTGCGCCATATGCCACGACAGCCAGAACAGATACAGGCAGCCGGCCAGGGCCAGATACAGCTTAATACTCTCCATCAGCGCCATCATGCTGCCCAGTGCCAGCGCCAGAATGGCCACTTGGCTGGACAGACCCAGCGCCATCCCCATCAGCGCCGGCATGGTGCGTTTGAGACCGAAATTTACGCCGCTGGAGGCCAGTGCGAGATTGTTCGGGCCGGGGGTAATGGCCATGATGGTGAGGTAGGTCACCAGCGCGATGAAGTTCATGATGCTATCCGTCTGAAGGTCTGAATTCTGCCGCTATATTAGCGTTGTCCTATGGGTTGTTACAGATTCAGAAAGTTGAAATTGAGACCATAACAGTTTGCGTAACAGTTAACTGTTATGGTCTCATTGGGCCGTAACTGTACTGCTGGGTGCCGATGGCGGTGTCGCGGCCGGCAGTTTGCGGCAAGGGGAGCGGGGATGAGTGGCGAAACGCTGTATATGCAGTTGGTGGGTGAATGGACGGCGCTGATAGAAAACGGCACGGTGCAGGTGGGCGAGCGTCTGCCATCGGTACGCAAGGCTTGTGCGATGCACAAGGTCAGTCCGTCGACGATATTGGCGACTTACCGGGCGCTGGAAGACCGCGGCCTGATTGCTGCACGGCCGCAGTCGGGCTTTTACGTCAAGGGTGTCGCGCGCTTGCCTCTGCCGCGTATGCGGCGCCAGAGCGAAACACTGGCCGGCGAGGAGGGGGAGGCCGATCAGCTGGAGCTGGTGATGGCGGCACAGACGCGTACCGATGTGATTGACTTGTCGCTGGCCAGCCCGCGCGGCAGTGATTTTTATCCGACGACCCGGCTCAAGCAGATTCTGGGAAAGCTGGTGCGCCAGCACCCGGAGCTCACGACCGATTATCCTTTTCCGCC
>NZ_JBOFOO010000158.1:0-11394 GCF_051659485.1 Craterilacuibacter sp.
CTGGCGCAGCACCCGGCCGAATTCGATCCGCGCAAATTCCTGATCGCCTCGACCAACGCCATGCGCGACATCTGCATCGCCCGCTATCAGGCCTTCGGTGCCTGCGGCATGGCCAGCAAGATCAAGGCGCTCAACCTCGACACCATGGCCGACAAGTACGCCAAGGGCCAGCTGGCACAGATCGTCCGCTAAACCGTTCGCCACCCGGCCGGGGGCAGGCTCTTTACGCATCATGCGAGAGCCTGCCCCCGGTTTTTTGCGCCCCGCGCCTGCCCCGCCATGCCCGCCCCGGCACTGCCTTTGAGCTTGCCTTCTGCTACACCGGTAACATCAATGGCAACACGCAGGAGCAATCATGAGCGCACTCCTCAATCTGGCCGGCCGCATTCTGCTGGCCCAGTTTTTCATTATCGCCGGCATCGGCAAGATTACCGCCTATGCCGGCACCGAAGCCTATATGCAGGCCTACCATGTACCGACCTCTTTACTGCCGCTGGTCATCCTGCTGGAGGTCGGCGGAGGCTTGGCTATCCTGCTGGGCTGGAAAGTGCGCTGGATCGCACCGCTACTGGCGGTGTTTTCCATCCTCGCCGCGCTGATCTTTCATCATGACTTCGGCGATCAAACCCAGTGGATACTGTTTCTGGGCGATCTGTCCACCGCTGGCGGCCTGTTGCTGCTGGCACAAGCCGGCGCACTGGCACCGGCACTGGATGCCCGCCAGCGCCGCTATTGAAGCCGATGACAAGACTTCGATCATCCGTGTAGCATGGTGGGATCACATCGCTTACGGGTACTGCCATGACCGATCTTCTGACTCCGCTGGAATGGTTTTTCGTCATCCTGCTGGCGCTGGTGCCGCTGGCCGGCATGGCTTTTCACCTGTGGGTGATGTTTGCCGGCCACGGCAAGGATAAGGAGCAGCAACCATGAGCATGGATGTCATCGATTTCGAGATCTTCGGCGAGAGCATGCAGTACGTCGAGGTCGAGCTGGACCCGGGTGAAGCGGCAGTGGGCGAGGCCGGCGCGATGTACTACATGCAGGACGGCATCGAAATGGATACCGTGTTCGGCGACGGCTCGGGCGCGCAAGCCGGGCTGATGGGCAAGCTGATGGGCGCCGGCAAGCGCCTGCTGACCGGAGAGTCGCTATTCACCACGGTATTCGTCAACCAGAGCCGCGCTAAAAAACGGGTGGCATTTGCCGCCAGCTATCCGGGCAAGATTATCCCCATCCATTTGCTGGAACTGGGCGGTACGCTGATAGCGCAAAAAGACAGCTTTCTGTGTGCCGCCAAGGGCGTCAGCCTCGGCATTGCGCTGCAAAAACGTCTGGGGGCGGGGCTGTTCGGTGGCGAGGGCTTTATCATGCAAAAACTGGAAGGCGACGGTTATGCCTTCCTGCATGCCGGCGGTACGCTGACCCAGCACCGGCTGGCCACCGGAGAGAGCATACGCGTTGATACCGGCTGCGTGGTGGCCTACCAGCCCTCGGTCAGCTTCGATATCGAATACGTGGGCAAGGTCAAAAGCGCGCTGTTCGGCGGCGAGGGCCTGTTCTTCGCCCGCATGACCGGCCCGGGCATGGTCTGGCTGCAAAGCCTGCCCTTGTCGCGCATGGCCGACCGCATTCTGGCCGCCGCACCCAAGGCCGGCGGCAGCAATGAGCAAGGCGGCCTCTTGGGCGGAATACTGGGCAAGGACTGAGCCCCGGCTTTACGGCAGAAGAAACAACATCGCCCGCAATGCGGGCGATGGTTTTTAAAGCGGCAGTAGCGGATTACTGGCCGGCGGGCACGCCCAGCTTGCTGCGCCTGGCCTGTACTGCCTCGGCCAGCGTCTGCAACAGGCTTTCGGTGTCGTCCCAGCCAATGCAGGCATCGGTGATGCTTTGCCCGTACTTGAGTTCACCGCCCGGCTGCAGGTCTTGACGCCCGGCCTCCAGATGGCTTTCCACCATCACGCCAAAGATATGGCTATGACCCGCCGCCATCTGGCCGGCAACATCCAGCGCCACTTCCATCTGGCGACGGTAGTCCTTGCGGCTATTGGCGTGGCTGAAGTCCACCATCAGCTTTTGCGCCAGCCCCACGGCTGCCAGTTCGCCTGCGGCGGCATTCACATGCTCGACCGAGTAGTTGGGCTCCTTGCCGCCGCGCAGGATCACATGGCAGTCCGGATTGCCGCCGGTTTCGACAATGGCGGAGTGGCCGGCCTTGGTCACCGACAGAAAATGGTGCGGCGCGCTGGCGGCACGTATCGCGTCGATAGCAATCTTGAGGTTGCCGTCGGTGCCGTTCTTGAAGCCGACCGGGCACGACAGGCCGGAAGCCAGTTCGCGGTGGACCTGGCTTTCGGTGGTACGCGCACCGATAGCCCCCCAGCTGATCAGATCGGCCAGATATTGCGGGGTAATCATGTCGAGGAATTCGGTCGCCGCCGGCATCCCCATCTGGTTCAGATCCAGCAACAGGCGGCGCGCAATACGCAGGCCGGCATTGATATCGAACGACTCATCCATGCGCGGGTCGTTGATCAGCCCTTTCCAGCCTACCGTGGTACGCGGCTTCTCGAAGTAAACCCGCATCACCACCACCAGTTCGCGGCTATAGCGTTCACGCAAGGCCAGCAGACGGGTGGCGTACTCTTTGGCGGCCTGGGTATCGTGAATGGAACACGGGCCGATCACCACCAGCAGGCGATCATCTTCACCACGCAATAACGCGCTGATTTCACGCCGGGTGTGATAGATGACTTCCGAGGCGGGCTCGGTCAGCGGCAATTCATACAGGTGTGCGATCGGAGGCAACAGCTCCTTGATCTGGCGGATTCTGACGTCGTCGGTTTGTCGTTGCATGGTGGCACTTCCTTTTGTTCTTGATCTGTTGCAAGAACAATACCCGTACCACGGCGACACGCCAAGCCCTTATCGCAAACGTCATTTTTGCGTGACGCAATTTAAATGCTAAAATTTGTAAATTTCATCTCACAAATGCCACTGAAGATAAAATTAACCGCTTAAACTTAAAATAAATCATTAAATAATGCAAAAAAGCCAAGACACCCGTTTGGGGTGTCTTGGCTTTTTACAACGGGTGCCAAGCGGACTTAGTCGGCGTACTGGCGCTTCATTCGCTCGCGGCGCTCCTGCGCCTCAACCGATAGCGTCGCCGTAGGACGGGCCATCAGACGACGCAAGCCGATCACTTCACCGGTATCTTCGCAATAGCCGTAAGAGCCGTCTTCGATCTGGCGCAGCGAAGCCTGGATTTTCTGTAGCAACTTGCGCTCGCGGTCACGGGTACGCAGTTCCAGCGCGTATTCCTCTTCCAGGGTGGCGCGGTCAGCCGGATCCGGCGTCGACTCCTGCTCTTGCAGGTGGCTTGCCGTCGCGTTGGCGTTGTTCACCAATTCTTGCTGCATTTGCAGCAGCAGTTCCTTGAAGAACTCAAGCTGGTCGGCGTTCATGTAATCTTCGCCGTCCCAGTTGAGGATTTCCTGTTCGGTCAATTTGGCCATAATGGGTTCTTCCAGCTAGAGAGTAGGCAGACAGGCGTGGAAGATTACCGACGGCATGGCTAAAAGGCAACATTTACTGGCCTGAACTGCCCATAGGGGTCGGAATCCTGCACGCATTTATAGTTCTGTCACCGGACGAGAACAAGATATTCCACGTCCGGTGCGGTTCAACATCGTAGTGCCGTGTTTATTTCTGCCCCAATACCCACTTGGCCAGCGCCTTGACATCGCTGTCCGAGACCTGCGGGCTAGGCGGCATCGGGATAGGCCCCCACACCCCAGAGCCGCCAGCCTTGATCTTGGCGATCATCTTGGCTTCGGCGCCCTTGTCGCCCGCGTATTTGGCCGCCACATCCTTATAGGATGGACCCACCAGCTTTTTATCTACCGCATGGCAGGCAGTACAGTTGTTTTTTTGTGCCAGCTGCAGGTTGGCCATGGCCGGTGTCGCCACCACAGTCAACAGCAGTGCCAGCAATAGGGGCTTGCGCATACTTTATCCTTATCATTATCCGGACCAGCCCGAAGCGAGTCCGGGCGAGCCTTGCCTCACTAGAACGCCAGTTGCAGCTGCTGCAAAAAGGTCTGCTCCAGAAAACGTATCGGCAACATCAAAATAACCTGCAGCACCAGCAATAGCAGTAGTGGCGACAGATCAGCCCCGCCTATACGCGCCCGTGAAAATGGTGCCAAAAATGGCCGAGTCAACGCTGACAGCATCGGCGCCAGCGGATTATACGGGTTTACCCAGCTCATGATGGCCTGAACCAGCACGGCACCCATTAATAAATATACCGACTGGGTAAAAAGCGTCAAGACAGACAACAGTGTCAGCCCCAGCCAGGTCTGCGGTGCCGCAAAATTGAACGGCATCGGCCCCAGCAGCAGCACCGCCGTAATCGAGAACAGCCCCACCAGCCAGGCGATAAACATGGTGGCCGTATCATAGCCATGCACACTGGGCAGCAAGCGGCGCAATGGCAGCACCACAAAATTGGTCGCACCCATCACAAACTGCGCCAAGGGATGGGTAAACGGCATGCGCACGACTTGCAGGTAAAAGCGCAATAACAACACCAGCACAAACAAGTCGGCAATGGTACGGATCAGAAATTGAATGGTATTAATCAGCATGTTCAGCCCCCGCTCAGTTCATCGCCCAGCGTGACCGATCGGGCGCGGCAATCGGCCATCCCCGCCTTGATCGCAGCCTTGACGCCATCGGCCTCGAAGCGGGCGATGGCACGCTCTGTCGTACCGCCTTTCGACATCACATTCTGGCGCAGGGTTGCCACCGGCAAGCTGCTCTGCCGCACCAGTTCCACTGCGCCATCAAAAGTTTCCAGCACCAGACGCCGCGCTTCCGCTTCATCAAAACCGGTTTCCAGCGCTGCTTCCAGCATGCTTTCGATGAAATAGAACACATAGGCCGGGCCGCTGCCGGAGACGCAGGTAATGTCGTCTATGCCTTCTTCTTCCGCCAGCCAGACGGCGTCACCCACCGCACTCATGATCGCTTCGGCTGCGGCCTGATCATCTTCTGCCACCGTTTCGGCGGCATACAAACCGGACATGCCTTTGCCGACCATGGCCGGGGTATTCGGCATCACGCGCACGATGCGGGAGCTACCGGACAGCCAGCGCGACAAAGCAGCAACGCGGATACCGGCAGCAATGGAAATCACCAGTGCGCCCCCCAAACGGGGTGCCAATGCCTGGCAAACGTCTTTCAGGCTCTGCGGCTTGACCGCCAATACCACGACATCATGGCTAGAAAAACCATCCGGCAACGCATCCAGTGCTTCAACCCCATACTGTTCAGTCAGGCTGCTGCGCTTGTCTGCATTCGGCTCGATGACGCGAATGACGTGTCCTTCTTGCCGAACCAGACCGGAAATAATGGCACTGGCCATATTGCCGCCGCCAATAAAGGTGATATTCATGCTGCTCCCCCACAGCCGGATAAGCCGGCTGCTCAATGTTGATAATGGCGTCCGCCAAAAATGGCCGAGCCGACCCGTACCATGCTGCTGCCTTCACCAATCGCAATTTCAAGATCCGACGACATCCCCATGGACAAGGTATCCAGCGCCAGCCCTTGCGTATTCAATGTTCCGCACAACTGCCCCAGCAAGGCGAAGCGGCTGCGTAACAGCACCCCGTCGGCCGTCGGTTCGGGAATGCACATCAGCCCTCTAAGCCTCAGGCCGGGTAAAGCGGCAACCGCATGCGCCAGTGCCGGTAATTCGTCCGGCGTACAGCCGCTTTTACTTGCCTCACCCGAGACATTGACCTGTAGCAACACATTCAAGGCCGGCATGCTGGCCGGGCGCTGTGCCGACAGCCGCTCGGCAATCTTCAGGCGCTCGACGGAATGCACCCAGTGTGCGGTTTCCGCTACGGAACGGGTCTTGTTCGATTGCAAGGGGCCGATGAAATGCCAGTCTATCGGCAAGCCGGCCAGTTCTTCGGCCTTGGCCGACAGCTCCTGCACGTAATTCTCGCCAAAAGCCCGCTGCCCGGCGGCATAAGCTGCGCAAATCGCCGAAGCCGGGAACGTTTTGCTGACGGCCAGCAAAGTGACGGCACCCGCCGGGCGTCCTGCGGCCTGAATGGCCGCAGCAATACGCTGCTGCACGGCGGACAAGGCCGCCGCGATAGTCTGGCTCATGATGATGTCCCGTTTATGTACGGTAAAAGCCGCATCCTGCCTCTCCCGCACATGCCGCAATATCCAATCCGGAGATCAACCCTTACAATCGACCGCTATTCAGGCATGCGGGCGGCAAATTTGGCCCGGTTAAAAATTATTGGGGATTATAAATGCAAATTTCCGAGCTGCTCGCATTCACCGTCAAGAACAAGGCATCCGACCTGCACCTGTCGGCAGGCCTGTCGCCGATGATCCGGGTGCATGGCGATATCCGCCGCATCAATCTGCCTCCGATGGCTCAGAATGAAGTTCATGACATGGTATACGACATCATGAATGATTATCAGCGCAAGGCGTTTGAAGAGAACTTCGAGTGCGACTTCTCCTTCGAAATGCCGGGGGTGGCGCGTTTTCGTGTGAATGCCTTCCAGCAGAACCGCGGTGTCGGTGCCGTATTCCGCGTGATTCCATCCAAAATCCTGTCGCTGGAAGACCTGAACGCACCCAAGATCTTCAAGGAAATTTCCGAATTCCCGCGTGGTATCGTGCTGGTTACCGGCCCGACAGGCTCGGGCAAGTCGACCACGCTGGCGGCGATGGTCGACTACGTGAATGAAAACCACTACTCGCACATCCTGACAGTGGAAGACCCGATCGAATTCGTGCACGAAAGCAAGAAAAGCCTGATCAACCAGCGCGAATTGGGCGCGCAAACGCTCAGCTTCAGCAATGCGCTTAAATCCGCCCTGCGTGAAGACCCCGATGTAATTCTGGTAGGCGAATTGCGCGATCTGGATACCATACGACTGGCGCTGACCGCCGCCGAAACCGGCCATCTGGTGTTCGGCACGCTGCATACCAGCTCTGCGGCCAAGACCATAGACCGTATCGTCGATGTGTTTCCCGGTGCGGAAAAGGAGATGGTGCGCTCCATGCTGTCCGAGTCGATACGCGCCGTGATCTCGCAAAGCCTGCTGAAAACCAAGGACGGCAACGGGCGGGTGGCGGCACATGAAATCATGCTCGGCACCCCGGCCATCCGTAACCTGATCCGCGAAAACAAGATCGCCCAGATCAATTCCATGATCCAGACCGGGCAGCAGCACGGCATGCAGACGCTGGACCAGTGCCTGCAGGATCTGGTACGGCGCAATCTGGTGACACCGGCCGAAGCGCGCAGCAAAGCCACCCAAAAAGATCTGTTCTGAGACGGGAGCGACACATCAACATGCAAAAAGATCAGGCATCCAAATTTATCCACGAACTGCTGGCGCACGCTATTTCCCGCAACGCGTCCGATATCTTTATATCCGCCGATTTTCCGCCCGCACTCAAGGTGGATGGCAAGATTACCCCGGTAGCACCGCAGCCACTGACTGCACAACACACGCGCGAGCTGGTGCGTTCGGTGATGAACGACAGGCAAACCGAAGAATTTGAAGCGACGCAGGAAGCCAACTTTGCCATCAGCCCGCCGGGAATAGGCCGTTTTCGTGTCAGTGCCTTTATCCAGCAAGGGCAGGCCAGTATGGTGCTGCGCAAAATCAATACCGAAATCCCGACCTTTGACCAGCTCGACCTGCCTGCCGTGCTGCGGGACATCGGCTTGATCAAGCGCGGGCTGGTGATTTTTGTGGGCGGAACCGGCTCGGGCAAATCAACCTCGCTGGCGGCGCTGGTCGATTGGCGCAACACCCACAATGCCGACCACATTATCACCATCGAAGACCCGGTCGAGTATATACATCCGCACAAAAAATCCATCGTCACCCAGCGTGAAGTCGGCGTCGATACCGATAGCTGGGAAATCGCGCTGAAAAATACGCTGCGTCAGGCTCCGGATGTGATCCTGATGGGCGAGATCCGCGACCGCGAGACCATGGGTTACGCCCTGCAATTTGCCGAAACCGGCCACCTGTGTCTGGCGACGCTGCACGCCAACAATGCCAACCAGGCGCTGGACCGCATCCTCAACTTCTTCCCGGAAGAACGCCACCAGCAGGTGTTGATGGATCTGTCGCTGAATATGAAGGCCATCGTGTCGCAGCGCCTGATACCGCACAAGTCGGGCAAGGGCAGGGTGGCGGCAGTCGAGATCCTGCTCAATACCCCGCTGATTTCCGACATGATCTTCAAGGGTGAAGTCTCCAGTATCAAGGAGGTCATGAGCCGTTCGCGCGAATCGGGGATGCAAACCTTCGACCAGGCGCTGTTCGATCAGTTTGAGGCGGACAAGATCAGCTACGAAGAAGCGCTTAAAAATGCCGACTCGGTCAATGATTTGCGCCTGAAAATCAAGCTGCACAGCGAAGGCGCGAAGAATCACGACCCGCTGTCGGGGCTGGAGCACCTCGATATCGTATAATCGGCAGCATGCCTACTGCCTCTGCGACTTATCGCCTGTTTTTTGCCGTCTGGCCGGATGTGCCTTGCGCCCGCTGGCTGGATGAACAGGTCGAGTACCTGCACGATCACTATGGCGGCCGCCAGACACCGCCGCGCCAGCATCACCTGACGCTGGCCTTTGTCGGCGAAGTCGCGCATAGCCAACTCGCGGCCATAGAAGCCATCGGACAACAAGCCGCCTCCCAAGCCGAATCTTGCCGGCTCAAGCTCGACAAGCTGGCCGTCTGGCCCAGCGGCATAGGCTGCGCCGCTCCCACGCGCACGCCCTCCCGCATCAGCGAACTGGTGTCGGCACTCAATACCGCCCTCAAGGCACAAGGCCTGCCCTACGAAGAACGGCGCTTTCGCCCGCATGTGACCCTGCTGCGCAAGGCGACGCCATCCGAAACCATACCGGCAGCCCCAGACAGCTTTGCCTTGCTCAAGGTCGATCATCTGTCGCTGGTGGTTTCGCGCCTGACCCGCTCCGGCCCGCTATATCAGGAACTGCGCCGCTGGCCACTTAGCGGCGAAGACGCCTTAAGCTGACGACTCCTGCTGCAACCGCGCCAGCTCTCCCAGCCGGCGCAAAGCGGCCAGAAACCGCTCATCCAGCGCGTGGCAACACGACAGACGCAGGCAATGCCGGTAACGCGCGCTGCCGGAATACAGGACGCCGGGCATGATGGTGATGCGCTCGGCCAGCGCCGCATGAAACAACACCTGCGTATCGATATTTTCCGGCAACTCCAGCCACAGTAAAAACCCGCCACTGGGCAAGGTTGCCCGCGTGCCGGCGGGAAACCAGCGCGCGATCAGGTCACGCACGGTGTCGACCTGACTTGCATACAAACGGCGCAGCATGCGCAAATGGTGGTCATAGCCGCCGCTCTCCAGAAACTGGCCTATGGTTTCGGCCAGCAGTACCGGCTCGGCAATACTGGACGCAAATTTAAGCTGGCGCACCCGCTCGCCAAAACGCCCCGCCTCCATCCAGCCAATACGGAAATCCGGCGCCAGTGTCTTGGTATAGCTGGCGCACACCATCACCCAGCCATCACGGTCGAATGCCTTCACCGTCGGCGAGAGCGCCGCCGCGAATTGCAATTCGGCATACAGCGCATCTTCGATCAGCGGAACCTGATAGTGATGTACCAGATGAGCCAGACGCTGCTTGTCCGCCAGGCTCATGCTGCAACCTAGCGGGTTATGTACCGTCGGCATCGCCACAATGGCAGCCAGCCGCTTCTCCGCCAGCAATAACTCCAGCACATCCAGCGATAAGCCATGCTGCGGATGGGTGGGGATTTCCAGCGCCTTCAAGCCCAGACTGGCCAGCAGCGGATACAGGTTGAAATAGGTAGGCGACTCCACCCCGACGGTATCGCCCGGCTGAGTCACCGCACGCAGCGCCAGTTGCAAGGCTTCCATCGCGCCATGCGTGAGGATGATGTCCTCGGGGCGCAAGCTCATGCCCAGCTGCAGGCCACGGCGGGCAATCTGGCTACGCAAGCGCTCCGGGCCCGGCGGCAGGGCATAGCTGGCCATCAATTGCGGCTGCTGGCGCAAGATGCGGGCCGCCAGCCGTGCCAATTTTTGGCTGGGATAAAACGCGGCACCACGCGGACAGGCGAGGGCGAGATCGGTGTAGTCCGGCCTTTGCTGGCTCTGCAATACCACAGCGACCAGATCCTGCGTGGCTGCAGACAGTGCCAGCACGTCACCCGGTGTTTCCCGCAAAGGCTGCTGCAGTGCCGGCAGACTGCTTTTGACGTAATAGCCGGATTGCGGCCGGGCCTCTATCAGGCCGCGGTCTTCCAGCAACCTGTAAGCCGCCGTCACCGTATTGAAACTGAGGCCGCGCTGTGCCGCACACTGGCGCACCGAAGACAGGCGCGAGCCACCGGGCAAGGTGCGCTGGGCAATCGCCTGCGCCAATTCATCCGCTAACAAGCGGTATAAGGACATGTGTTGATTCATGATGGTTTTGCGCCAAGGTGGCAGAAGACAGCGAAGCATGTGGTGACAGTTGATAAAAAACACGACTGACACCATTACAATAACGTTTTTTTGCCTCTGTCATCAATCATGTCTGGGCTTTAGCATGAATTATCTTCACTCCTGCGAAAGCCCGTCATGCTCGAAGCCCTTGCTCTGGCCAGCTATATGTCGGTGATGTCCATCACCCCCGGCCCCAACAACATCATGCTGGCCAGCTCCGGCGTGAATTTCGGCTTTCGCCGCACCTTGCCCCACATGCTGGGCATCAGCTTCGGCTGTGCCTTTCAGCTGTTTATCACCGCCACCTTGCTCGGCAGCATACTGGTCTGGCTGGAGGGAGCACGCAGTGCGCTGGCCGTCATCGGCTGCAGCTATCTGCTGTACTTGTCGTGGCGACTTATCCACAGCGCGGCACCGGGCAGCAAGGAGGTCGGCAAGCCCTTGCGCTTTATCGAGGCCGCACTATTCCAGTGGATCAATCCCAAGGCCTGGGTCATGACCATCAACGCTGCCATTCTGTTCATGCCTAAACAGGGGGGATTACTGCATGCCGCGCTGGCCTTGGCCGTCATTACCCTGATCGTCAACCTGCCCTGTATTGCGGTGTGGGCACTGGGCGGTGATCGCCTGCGCCGTTATCTGCAACAGGCACACCATCTGCGCCTGTTCAATCTTGGCATGGCCATGCTGATGGCAGCCACGGCACTGTGGATGTTATGGGACGAACTGATGTGAACCATCAGCCCTCGATAGAGGGCTGATTAAAATAATTACGTAATTCATGATTAAATTTGTACGTTATTCTCGCTTTAAATTACATGTTCTCAAGAAATG
>NZ_JBOFOO010000159.1:0-12105 GCF_051659485.1 Craterilacuibacter sp.
GACTCGGGACTCGGGACTCGGGACTCGGGACTCGGGACTCGGGACTCGGGACTCGGGACTCGGGACTCGGGACTCGGGACTCGGGACTCGGGACTCGGATTTCAGTGTTGCGAACCGACCCAAGCACGTCAACACCGCGGCTCCCTATTCCCGGCTCCCCGATCCCGAAAAACCAAACCCGCCAGCCGCCCCCACTCCCCATTCCCTATTCCCCGCAGCAGCCTTTCGTCATAACATGGGCGTGACCGGCCAGCCCACGGATGGCGGCCGGCAGACACGGGGAGAGCGGGATGGGTTTCGATATCGAGTTGCTGTTGCTGGGGCTGACGCCCGTCTTTTTGCTGGCGGTGGCGTGGGAAATCCGCTACTGGGCACGCCGAGGGCGGGGCGATGTCTATGACTGGCGCGACACACTGTGCAATGCGGCGCTGGGCCTGCTGCATCAGGGTGCCGATAAGCTGGCGTGGGCTTTGGTGATCCCGCTTTATGCCTGGGTGTACCAGTACCGGCTATTCCACTTCGAGCTGTCGTGGCCGGCATTTTTCGCACTGTTTATCCTGCAAGACCTGCTCTACTACGGCTTTCACCGCGCCAGCCACCGCGTGCGCTGGCTATGGGCGGCGCACAGCGTGCACCATAGTTCGACACGGATGAACTTCAGCACCGCCTTCCGCCAGAGCCTGATGTACCCGCTTGCCGGCATGTGGGCGTTCTGGCTGCCGCTGGCGTGGCTGGGCTTTCCGCCGCAAGCCATCGTCGGCATCGTACTGATCAACCTCGCCTACCAGTTCTATATCCACACTCAGGCCATCCCGCATCTGGGCGCGTTTGAAAAGCTGTTCAACACCCCGTCCATCCACCGCGTGCACCACGCAAAAAACCCGCGCTATCTCGACCGCAATTTCGCCGGCGTGCTGGTGGTGTGGGACAAGCTGTTCGGCAGTTTTGTAGCGGAAGATCCGGCCGAGCCGTGCGATTACGGTACGGTCAAGCCGGTGGCAAGCTTTAACCCGCTGCTGGTCTCGCTGACCGAGTGGGTCGACATGGCGCGTGAAGTGGCCCGTGCGCGTTCATGGCGCGAGCGACTGCTGCTCTTGTTCGGCACGCCGGAAGCCGCAGAACAAATAGCGACCAGCCAATCGCCAATGCTTGACAGCCTGCCGGCCGGCAAGTCATGATGGCCGCACTATGACGAATACACAGCACGCTACCTGCTACGGCAAGTCTTATTATCCGGTCTCCCTTTTGGTGGCCGGAAAGTTTGCGCGCGTCTGAACAACAGAATCGACCGACATCCAGGCCGCCGCCCAAGGCGGCCTTTTTGTTGCTGGACGCCATGGGTGGTAAGCGGGTGAAGGTCCCACAACAAGGACCATCATGCACACACGATCAGCCTGGGGCTCGCGCCTCGGTTTTATCCTCGCCTCCGCCGGCTCGGCCGTCGGCCTGGGCGCCATCTGGAAGTTTCCCTTTGTCACCGCCATGAATGGCGGCGGTGCCTTTATCCTGCTGTTTCTGCTGTTCAGCTTCACCCTGGGCCTGGCCCAGCTTCTGGTCGAGTTTACGCTGGGGCGCGCGGCGCAAACCGGCCCGGTCGGCATGTTCCGCCAGTTGGCAGGCGGAGCTTGGCCGCTGGTGGGTTTGATGGGCATCTTCGCCGCCTTCGTGCTGTACAGTTTTTACAGCGTGGTCGGCGGCTGGACACTGGGCTATATCGCGCTGGCGGTTGAAGGCTCGGTGCTAACCACCGATAGCGGCGTACTGCAACAGACCTTCGCCCGCTATGTCGAAGACCCGCTGTGGCCGATTGTCAGCCATGCCGCTTTCGCGCTGGCAACGCTGGCCATCGTGCTGGGCGGGGTGGAAAAGGGGATCGAGCGCGCCAGCAAACTATTGATGCCGGCCCTGTTCCTGATGATGCTGGGGCTGATCGTGCGCTCGCTGACCCTGCCCGGCGCACTCGCCGGTGCCATCATCTTCTTCACCCCCGACTTTAATGCCGTCACCCCGGCCATGGTCGGCGATGCACTGGGTCTGGCCTTTTTCTCGCTATCGCTGGGTACCGGCGGCATGATCGCCTACGGCTCCTATGTGAAAAAAGAGACGCCGGTGCTGCATTCGGCGGCCTGGGTAGTGGGTTTGTCGTGCATGGTGGCGATCCTTGCCGGCCTGATGATTTTCCCGGCACTGACCGCCTTCGGGCTTGACCCTGCCGCCGGCCCGGGGCTGACCTTCATGACCATGCCCATCGTGTTTGCCAGCCTGCCTTTCGGCCAAGCCTTGGCCGTCGTATTTTTTACGCTGCTGGCAGTCGCGGCGCTGACCTCGTCGGTGTCGATGCTGGAGCTGATCGCGACCCTGTTTCTCGACGAATTCAAGCTGCCGCGCCGGCCGGTGGTGCTGGGACTGAGCCTCGCCGTGTTCGTGTGCGGGGTGCCGGCTTCGCTATCGCTGGGGCCATGGGCGGACATCAGCATCTTCGGCAAGAATATCTTCGATGCCATGGATTACAGCGTCAGCAATGTGATGATGCCGCTGTCCGGCATGCTGGTGGCGCTATTCGCCGGCTGGCGCGTGTGGCCCTTGCTGCGTGAACACTCAGGGCTTGGCGGTCTGCCGCTATTCCTGCTGAAGTGGAACTGCCGCCTGGTCGCACCGCTCTCAATCGCGGCGATACTGCTAAAAAACCTGTAAGCGGGCGTTTGACGCTCGGCGCAGATACATGATTTACTTATACGCATGAACCGTTACGCCGTATTTTTTGCGTTTTCCTTTATGGTCCGCCCGCTCAGGGCGGCCGGGACGGTTGCAAGCTTCTGAAATCATGCATTCCGATCGGGCCGCCCACTCAGGCGGCCCGATTTCATTTGGCCGCCAGCCCGCCGGAGTCACCACCGGAACTGGACACTATGCCGCAACACCGCCACAGCTGGGGCTCGCGCCTGGGCTTCATTCTCGCCGCCGCCGGCTCTGCCATCGGCCTTGGCGCCATCTGGAAATTCCCCTATGTCGCCGCCCAGAACGGCGGCGGTGCTTTTATCCTGCTCTATCTGGCATTCAGCTTTAGCCTCGGGCTCGCGCTGATGGTGGCCGAGATTGCACTGGGGCGCACCACCCGCAGTGGCGCCAGCGTCGCTTACGCCCGGATAGGGGGTTCCCGCTGGCGGCTGGCCGGCCTGCTGGGGGTATTCGCCGGCTTCGTGCTGTTCTCGTTTTACAGCGTGGTCGGCGGCTGGACCTTTGCCTATCTGGGCTTTGCCCTCGATGGCCGTGTGATGGCGACGGCACCGGCGGAGCTACCGGCACTGTTCGACAACTTCGTGTCCGATCCGCTGGCGCCGCTACTGACACATGCACTGTTCGCCCTCGCCACCCTCGCCATCGTGCTGGGCGGTATCGAAAAAGGCATAGAGCGGGCCGGCAAGGTGCTGATGCCGGCACTATTCGTGATCATGCTGCTGCTGGTCGCGCGGGCGCTGACACTGCCTGGTGCCGCCGCCGGCGTCATCGCCTTTCTGCGCCCCGACTTTAGCGAACTGACCGCAGCCCGTGCCGTCGATGCGCTGGGGCTGGCCTTTTTCTCGCTGTCGCTGGGTGTCGGCGCCATGATTGCCTATGGCTCGTATATGAAGACCGATATCGCCATCGTGCCGACGGCGGCCTGGGTGGTGACGCTGGCGGTACTGGTCAGCCTGCTGTCGGGGCTGATGATTTTCCCGGCACTGGCCGCCTTCGGCCTCGATCCGGCCGCAGGCCCGGGGCTGACCTTCATCGCCATGCCGGTCGTGTTCCAGCACCTGCCCTTGGGCGGCGTCTTCGCCGTGGCATTTTTTGCCTTGCTGGCGATGGCGGCCTTGTCTTCCTCGGTGGCGATGCTGGAGCTGGTGGCCATCTTTTTCATCGATGATCTGGGCTGGTCGCGGCACACTGCGCTATGCACCGTCACGGCTGCGGTGATTGTCTGCGGCATACCGGCAGCGCTGTCCTTCGGCGTGCTCTCCGATGTCAGCATTGCCGGCAAGACGATATTCGATGCGATGGATTACTTCGTCTCCAACCTTGCAATGCCTGTGGGCGGCATCGCGCTGGCGCTTCTGGCCGGCAGCGCAGCGGGCCAGCGCCTGGCCGACGAAGCCGGCCTGCCGGCCCGCGTACGCCGTGGCTGGCAGTTCGCTTGCCGTTACCTGATTCCGCTACTCGTACTCAGCGTGCTGCTTAAAAACCTGTAATGCGCTGGCGATTGTATCCCGCACTTGACGGATAAGGCGGTCACAAGGCATGCTAAAGCCATGAATTCGATAACCGTGACTTTCCGTTGCAACTGGTGGCGCCTCTCTTAAGCGGCGCGCCGGGTCACGACTATCCCCAACAGGCCGCCGACAAGGCGGCCTATGTCATTCTTCCCTCCTCCTTGCCGGCATCCATTTCCGCACAAGGAGCAGTTTATGCAGCGATCACAATGGGGTTCCCGCCTCGGTTTCATCCTCGCCTCGGCCGGTGCCACGGTAGGCTTGGGCTCGATCTGGAAATTTCCCTACGTCACCGCAATGAATGGCGGCGGCGCCTTCTTGCTGGTCTTTATCGCGCTGACCTTTACGCTGGGGCTCACCCTGCTGCTGGCCGAATTCGCCATCGGCCGTCATGCCAAAGTCGGCGCCGTCAGTGCCTTTAAACGGCTGGGCGGTGGTGCATGGCCGCTGGTCGGCTACGCCGGCGTGCTGGCGGGCTTTCTGGTACTGAGCTTTTACAGCGTGGTCGGTGGCTGGACGCTGGGCTATTTGTTGCGTGCCATCGATGGGCGGGTCATGAGCAACAGCCCCGAGGTGCTGGCCGCGCTATTCGGCCAGTATGTCTCCAGCCCGACCGAGCCCTTGCTCACCCATGGGCTATTTATGGCGCTGACGCTGGGTGTGGTGATGGCCGGCGTCAAGAACGGTATCGAACGCGCCGGCAAGGTGCTGATGCCGGCGCTGTTCGTGCTGATGCTGGTGCTGATGGTGCGCTCGCTGACGCTACCCGGTGCTGCCGCCGGTGTCGCCGCGTTTCTGGCGCCCGACTTTGCCAAGGTCTCGCCGGCGATGCTGGTGGATGCGCTGGGGCTGGCGTTTTTCTCGCTATCGGTCGGTGCCGGCTGCATGCTGGCCTACGGCTCCTACCTCGGTGACGATATCAAGCTGACCGGCTCCGCCTTGTGGGTCACCGGCCTGACCACGCTGACCTCCATCCTCGCCGGGCTGATGATCTTTCCGGCGGTCACCGCCTTCGGCCTGGATGCCGCCGCCGGCCCGGGGCTCACCTATATGACCATGCCTATCGTATTCAACCACCTGCCCTTCGGTCAGGGCTTCGCCATTGCCTTCTTCGCGCTGCTGCTGTTTGCCGCCCTGACTTCGTCGGTATCGCTATTGGAGCTGATCGTGGTCCTGCCGATAGACGAGTGGGGCATCAGCCGCAAGCAAGCGACCTTGGGCGTCGCCGCGCTGGTATTCGCCGCCGGCATCCCGGCATCCTTGTCCTTCGGCCTCTTGGCCGACTACAAGCTGTTCGGACGCAATATCTTCGAGCTGATGGACTACAGCGCCAGCAATATCCTGCTGCCCATAGGCGGCATCGGCACCGCGCTGTTTGCCGGCTGGAAGGTGTGGCCGGCGATGCGTGCCGAACTGGCACTGTCCCGCCCGGCACAAGCGGCGATGCGCGCGATGTGCTGCGTCATCGCGCCGCTGCTGATCGGTCTGATTCTGGTGTGGAATATCTGATGGCAACAGTCAGTCTTCAGACTGGATTTCCAGACGCAGTTTGTAGCTGCGTGGAAACTCCCGCTTGATGATGCGCTTCAGCAGCGCCGCCAGCTGATCGGCGTCAATGATGCGGGAATCAGACTGAAAACCAAATTCGCTGACACGGCATCGCCCGTCCGGCAGCTTGTCCAGCCAGAGGCCACGGTCTTTCTTGAAGCTGGATACCCCCAGCCGGCCCGGACAGGGCAGCTTGTGGTAGCGGATCTGGATAATGGATAGCGCTTGGGAATACAGGATAAACATGGGCAGCGATTCGGCAAGGCAATAGCACAACCATAGTCTGTGCTGTCACGCCGTGCCGAAGCGGCTTCAGGAGCCCGCCATAAAGGTACGGACGCCGGAGCCGATAAACTGCACGCCGACACAGATCAGCAAAAAGCCCATCAAGCGGCTTAATACCTCGCGTCCGGCCCGCCCCAGACGGTCGGCAATCACATCGCTGGATTTGAGCATCATCCAGACCCCGATGCTGGTGCCGGCAATCGCCAGCATCGTCATGAACATGGCACCGGCCTTCGCCGACCAGCTGGGCAACTCGGCAATCTCGGTCGACAGGCCGATCACGACCGCGATGGTGCCGGGGCCGCTGATGCCGGGCATGGCAATCGGAAAGAAGGCGCAATCCTCTTCTGCTGCCAGACGGTGCGAAGGGCTGCTTTCCTGCGACAGAAACAGCATGCGGTAGCCGATGACCGCCACCACGAAGCCGCCGGCAATACGCAGCGCACCATAGGAAATTCCGAAAAACTCCAAAATCAGATTGCCTGCCACCAGCGACACCACCATGATGGCGGCCGCGTAAATACAGGCCATGCGCGCCTGCTCGGCGCGCTGTGCATCGCTCATGCTGCGGGTCAGACTGATAAACAATGGAATCTTGGACAGCGGATTGGTAATGACGATCAGGCTGACCAGACCGCCAAACAGGTACTGCAGGTAGAAGGACGCAAACATTTGCGGGTACGGGCTGAAGGCGAGGCGTCATTGTTATGTTACTGGCCCGGCTTGCCCAGCATGACTTCGTGATTTGGCAACTATCTGTCGCATAGAGGACAAAGCGCCTGCGGCAATCTGCCGCAATCCGTTTAATGACAAATGTGGTAATTTGCACACCATCATTGCGCAACGGAGTTCCCATGAAAAAGCTGCTTGTTACCGCCCTGCTCGCCACGCTGTCGCTGCCAACCCTGGCCCACGCCACCGAAGCCGGCACACTGAGCATTCATCATCCGTGGAGCCGGGTGATGCCGGTGGCCGCGCCCAATGGTGCAGCCTATTTCATGTTGGAAAACAAGGGCAAGACAGCCGACAAGCTGATCGCGGCCAGTACGCCGCGCGCACAAAAGGCCGAACTGCACACCCATATCCACGATAACGGCGTGATGCGCATGCGCGAGGTACAGGGCGGCGTCGCCGTACCGGCGGGCCAGACCATCAAGTTCGCTCCCGGCGGCCTGCATGTGATGCTGCTCGGCCTGAACAGCCCGCTCGTCAAAGGCGAGCATTTCCCGCTGACGCTGAAGTTCGAGAAAGCAGGCGAAGTGAAACTGGATGTGGTGGTCGAAGACGGCATGCCGGCCGCAATGCCGATGCAGCACTGAAACCGGCCCGCAACCGCAGCCCAAGGGCGGCGGCCTGTCTGCTTGCCCCCCTCGCCGGTGTCAATCCGGCCTAGCCGCGCTAGATGGGGCCACTGACACACCGTACCTTGCCTGCACTTGCCTCATCGTCGAGCAGGGCGAGAATGGCTTCGGCCAGATCGGCGCGCGCCAGTGGCGCGCCACTGCCGGTGCCGCCGTCGTGCAACAGCCAGCGACCCGTACCATCGATATGACTCAGCTCACCGGGGCGCAGCAAGGTGGTCGGCAACGGGCTTTGCTGCCAGCGCGCCTCGGCTCGGCTCTTGGCACGAATAGCCTCGCCCAGCAAGGCCTCGGCCTGTGGCGAGAGCATGGGATAGAGTTCGCCACAACCAAAGCTCGTCACCAGCAAGGCGCGCTCAACAGCGTATTGCTCGCATGCGGCAATCACGTTGCAGTTACCGACATCATCAATGCGTCGACCCGACGCATCCTTGCCGCCCAGCAGACTGACGACTCGCCGTGGCCGGCTTAAGGCCAGCGCATGCAGGCAGTCGCCTGCTTCAAACGCATCCCCCTCGATCACGCTCACGCCCAAACCGGTCAGCGCCTCGCCATGCCCCGGGCGCGCCAGCGCGGCAACCTTCATGCCGCGTGCCCGTGCCGACTGCGCCAGCAGCCATCCGCTATTGCGGGTCGCCCCGAATATCAGCAAATCGTTCATGCCTGTGCTCCGTAAAGTGCACGCAGCGCGTCAAGCTGCGCCTGATTCAGCGCACCCTCGGCATCGCGACCGGCAAATACCTTGAACATGATGCCTCCATCCAGATTGGTAAATAACAGGCTGGCCGTATCGCGCCCCATAAATGGCCGCTCGACCAGATAAATCGCCTGACAGCGGGTGGCGCGCAGATGGCCGTGCAGCCCGCTTTTTCCATGCAGATTGTAAAAGCCGTGCCCGGTCTCGCCTTCGGGAAAGCGCCCGCCAAACTCGAAAATGCCGTCGCCGGTATGGATGATGACGGTTAGCTCACCCAGCGCAGGCAAAGCCTGCAGCACCGAAATACAGCGGCTGCCATCCAGCTTTTTCCACATGGTGTCCGGCAGGCACTCGATCACTTCGGCAGCGCTCAGTGCATTCGTTTCAGCCAGATTTTCCAGCACGACGCCGGGGTTGCGTAGCAGGCGGGCCTTGAGGGCGGAGAGTTGGGTGCTGTTCATGCGGTTTCCTTATGCGTATGGATGGGATGAAGCGTCATGGTCTGGCCGGCACGATGGTCCGGCAGGGCGATATCGGCAATCTGGCGCATCATGGTCGGGCCCCAGAAGCGGCCGTCTGTCGTCAGCCGGGCATGCGTGCCATCCAGCATCAGCAAGCCCTTACCGGCCCAATCTTGCAGCAGGGGCATGATGCGCGCTGGCACCGGCAGCGTAGCCAGCGCGAGGCAACCGCTTTCGATTTCACCTTGCAAGGCCGCTAGCCAGTGGCTGCCGGCTAAGCCGCTGGCCATGCGGGCAAGCGGTTTTTGCCTCGCCGGCGTATCGAGATAGCGGCCAAGGTCGGGCTCTACGGCGTAGCTGACGCCGGCCAGGTTGCCGCCCGCGCCCGCGCCAAAGGCAAGACACGGCGTACCCGACTTGATTTGCAGGTTGTAGCGATTACGCTCGCCTCCAGCGGGCGCACCGAAGTGGCTATTCGACAGTTGTGCCCAACCGGCATCGGCCAGCTGATGGCAGGCGATTTTGTACTGCGCCAACTGCTCGGCAAGGCCAGGCGCAGGCGGGAAAGCACCCTTTTCTATCATGCGCACAATCGGCAATTGCGGCATCAGGTTGAAGGCGTAGACATCCAGACCGGCAAGGCCGAGAGACAAAGCGGTATCGATATCGCGCCGCCAGATCTCTTCGTTTTGCCCCGGCAAGCCGAAGATCAGGTCGGCGACCACGACCTGCCCGCTGTAGCTGGCAAGCCAGGCGAGATAGCTCGCGGCCTCGTCACCCGGGTGCTTGCGCCCAAGACGGCGGCGAATGGCCGTATCGAAAGTCTGTACCCCGATAGAGAAGCGGTTGGCACCGGCGGCGACACAGGCATCGACCTTATCCGGCGTGAAGTGCGAGATACGCCCCTCGACGGTGATTTCGCAATCATCGCTCAGCGGCAGGGTGGCGCGCAGCGCAAGCAACAGCCGGGCAAGGTCTTCTGCCGCAAGCAGGGTCGGCGTGCCGCCCCCGAGATATAAAGCCCGGATACTGCCGCCGGGGGTGCGGCAGGCCGCATCGGCTTCCAGCTCGGCAATCAGGCGGTCGGTATAGCGCCGTGCCGACTCAGGGTTCCAGCCATTGCGGTAAAAACCGCAGAAAACACAGTGATTGGCACAAAAGGGGATGTGGACATAGGCCAGCGCATCATCGGGTACGGCAGCAGCTTGCAGTGACTGCCAGCGTTCGGGCCATGCGGGCTGCGGCAAGGCCGTCTGACCCCACATCGGCATCAGTGCGCGGCGGGAACTAAAGGGTAGTGCATCAGGCAGAGCGTCAGCCATGAAGTCTCCAGTAAGAGGAAAGTGATAGCTGGCGGCGGCTGGCTTTTTTATAGATTAAATGAGAATTGATCGCATTTGCAACAAATTTCCCGATAGCACCTTGCTACTTCAAATGAGAATCATTATCATTGCTGCAATCGAAACGGAATTGACACCATGAACAAGACCTGCCCCACCCCTCAGACAGCGCCGCCTGGCGATACTGTCATCCTGAAAAGCCTGCAACTATTCAGCAGCGGGCGAGAAGTCAGGATCGATCATGCAGGTGAAATCTACCGCCTGCGCCTGACCAGCAACAACAAACTGATCCTGACCAAATAATCGCGGGGAAGATCCCCGACCCAGCCAGCCAGCCAGCGAGTGCGCCAGCCAGCCAATAACCCGACAGGGAGTTTGCATGGCCCGCTTTCGCCTGACCCCATTGCTTATCGGCCTCGCCTCGGCGTGGCCTGCGTTTGCAGAAACCTCCATCCAGCTTGAACGGCTGGAAACCGTCGAGGTCACCGCCCACCGCAGCACCAGAACACTGGCCGAAACGGCGCCCAATGCCGTCGTGGTTTCGCGCCACAAGCTCGATACCACACTAGCCGAAGACATGGCCGAAGCCGTCAAGTACGAGCCGGGCATCGAGGTTGCCAGCGATCCTGCACGGCGCGGCAATGCCGGCTTCAATATTCGCGGCATCGATGGCAACCGTATCCTGATGCTGGTCGACGGCGTGCGCCTGCCCGAAGCCTATGCCGGCGGCGGCAATGGCAACGGCTATGTTTCCGGGCGCGATTTTGTCGATATGGACAGCCTGCGTGCGATCGACATCGTCAAGGGGCCGTTCTCCAGCCTGTACGGCTCGGATGCGATCGGCGGCGTCATCGGCTATCGCACACTGGAAGCGGCCGACCTCATTGCCGACGGTGAAAACAGTGGCGGCCACGTCAAGCTGTTTGCCGGCAGCAGCGATAAATCGGCCGGCGCAACCGCGGCGCTTGGCGTGGTCGGCGAACGTACTGACGCCATGCTGCTGCTGACACGGCGCAAGGGACACGAAACTGAAAACCGTGGCGACAATCACGCATCGGCTCCCGCCAGTGCCAAGGACCGGACCGCGCCGAATCCGCAGGACTTCAGCAGCGACAATGTGCTGGCCAAATTCGGCTACGCACCAGCCCCCGGGCAGCGTATCGCGCTGACGCTGGAACACTATCAGCGCGACACCGATACCGACGTGATCAGCGCCCGCACCGCCGCCGGGCGTGGCGCAGGTGTAGACCGCCTGCTGGCCGATGATCAGGTCAGGCGCGATCGCGTCTCGCTGGGCTGGCAAGCAGAAGGTGCAGGCATTTTTGACAGTCTGAATGCCAAGGCCTACTGGCAAAAGCTCGATAACCGCGACAACAGCATCGAATGGCGTTCCGACCAATCCCGCCGCCTGTCCGACTACGGTTTCGAGCAGCAGGTTCGCGGATTGAATCTGGATGCGACACGGGCATTTGCCATCGGCCAGACCCAGCATGCCCTGCACTGGGGGCTGGATATTGCGCGCACCGAAACGGCCCGCCCGCGCAACAAGCTGGAAATCAAGGCGGATGGTTCGAGCAATCAAGTCATCGCCGGCGAAACCTTCCCCAGCAAGACCTTCCCCGACAGCACCTCCGACAGGCTGGGCATTTTCGTACAGGACGAAATCCGTCTGGCTGGCGGCATCATCGCCTCGCCCAGCCTGCGCTGGGATTACTACCGGATGAAGTCCCACCTTGATCAAGCCTATCTCAACGCCAACCCCGACGGTGCGGTGCCCGCGTTCAGCGACAGCGCCTTCTCGCCAAAATTCGGCCTGTCGCTACCGTTTGCCGATCACTACACCGGCTTCTTGCAGCTTTCCACCGGCTTTCGTGCTCCGCCGTTCGACGATGCCAATATGGCCTATGCCAATCAGGCCCACGGCTACGAGGTCATTGCCAATCCGCAGCTGAAATCCGAAACCAGTCAGGGCATCGAACTGGGTGTCAAGGGGATATGGGATCACGCCGACTTCGGGCTGACCGCCTATGCCAACCGCTATCGCGATTTCATCGAACTGGCCAGGCTGCAAGGCGACAGCAATGGCAACGGAATCGGCAGTGCCGGGCGACCCGGCACATTTGAATCGCAGTACCAGAACATAGGCCGGGTCGATATTCACGG